>NZ_JBOHKS010000177.1:0-9839 GCF_050729195.1 Hypericibacter sp. | reverse complement strand
GGTCTGCTGCAAGAGGCTCGGCATCGATAACGGAATCGTGATCGTCCGGGTGCGGTTTCGAGCGATCGAGACAAGACGCGTCAGGTCGCGTGCGACAAATGGTGTCATCAGTGTCTCTGCGACTTTGCGAATGGCAAAAGAATGACAACTCTCGACAGCAGCGCCCCGACAGGACATTTAGCGCTCGGGGGCTCCATCGAATTCTGATCAAGGAAAGCAACTTGCCGATGCAGATCATCAACGGCAAAGCGGCGGCTGCCGACAAGAACCGTCTGGAGAAGCGTCCTGCCCTCGAAGGAAACGACGAGGCGGCCCTCGAGGACGGGACCAGCCCCGCCCGCGTCCTCGTGGTCGATGACGATCCGACGATGCGGAACATGGTCGTCGACTATCTCGAGAAGTATCACATCCATACCGTCTCGGCTTCGGGCCGGGAGGAGATGGCGAAGCGATTTGCCGAGGGCGAGCCGAACCTGGTCCTGCTCGATCTGCGCCTGGGCCAGGACGACGGCCTCGATCTCCTGCGCGAGATCCGCCTGCGTTCCGACGTTCCCGTGATCATCACCACCGGTCATCGGCGCGACGAGATCGATCGGGTGGTCGGGCTCGAGCTCGGCGCCGACGACTACGTCACCAAGCCGTTCGGCTTGCGGGAACTGCTGGCTCGCATCCGCGCCGTGTTGCGGCGGCGGGAAGGCGCCGGTGCCGCGCCGCCGCGGGAATCCGAACAGGGCCGTTGCCGATTCGGCGGATGGGAGCTCCATCGGCGCTCGCGGCGCCTGACCGATCCGAATGGCGCCCCGGTTCCCCTCACCAAAGGCGAATATGCCATGCTGGTCGCCTTCCTCGATGCTCCGCAACGTCCGCTTTCGCGCGAGTATCTGCTGCAGGCGACGCGGGTCCATGAGGATATCTTCGATCGCAGCGTCGACGTGCAGGTCCTGCGGTTGCGCCGCAAGTTGGAGATCGATCCGAGCGCGCCGCGATTCATCCGGACCGAGCGCGGCGTGGGCTATGTGTTCGCCTTGCCGGTCGAACGGCTCTGATCCGACTCTGCCGGTCGCTCTGGTCTCGGTTCAACGGCGCCATCGTGGCGACAATGCGCCGCATCGGGCCTGGAGACGACCGCTACAGCGGTAGTCACATTCGGCGATCGCGTGACGATCCCGCAACATGCGGTCCGCAGGATTTCTCTCCCCGACCAAACCAGTGGAGAGATCGATGCGCTTAGACCTGCACGCCTTTGGCGACGCGATGGTTGCACCCCTGTCGGAGTCCGGCAGGGACAGAGAACGGGCCGAGGCAGGAGAAGGATGGATTGCCTTCAATGAGGAGCGGTCGCTTCCGGAAAGATCCGGCCGGACCGCGTGGTGGCGCTCCATTGCTACGGCGACGTCGGTGTTCACCGCAAACGCCCTTGCGGGCGTTGCCTGGGCTGCCGTCGCGACTTACCCAAGCGTTCTCATTGGCCCCGACCGGCATGTCAATAACGACGAGCCGGTCGGCGACCAGTCCTTATTCCGTTTGGACAGCGATCGCCCGGTGTCCGCGGGCGCCGAGAATCGAGACCGTACCCGTCATTCATCAGAGGAGCCTTTCGGCATGAATAGCCTTCTCATCTTCGAAAACGTGAGCATCGCCGAGACCGCGGAATCCGACCGCCCGAGCTTTCAGGCCCGGCTCTTCTCGATGCCGGGCAGGCTCTGGTCGAGCCTGGTTCTTGGCCATCAGAACCGGCGCGCCATCGCCGATCTGTCCGCGCTCGACGATCGGATGCTGAAAGACATCGGGGTTTCGCGCGGCCAGATCGTACGCGCCGTGAGAGACGGCCGCGATGGATGGTGACGCGCCGAAGGCTGGCGATCCCCGGCTCGTGGAACTGGAGGCCGGGAAGGGTGGGCCGTTTGCCCATCCTTCCCGGCCCATTATTTTGTATAGCCAGCGCTGATTCCCTCGCCCATGTCTCGTGCCTCCTACTCCTCGCCCCTTGCGACCGACGCAGCCGCCCCGGCTGCGTCGCCGTTACGTCATGGGTGGGCGAGACCCTGCCTGGTTGGAGCCCTTCTGGCCGGTCTTTTCCTGCTCCTGACGGGCGAAGCGCCGGCCCACGGCCCCGCTTCGCAACCGTCGGTTCCGATGTTCTCCGCCAACCAGGAACCGATCACCCCCATTCCGCTGCCTCCGGCAGCCGATCCGCAGAAACTGGCGTTGGGCAAGCGCCTGTTCGAGGATCCGCGGCTGTCCCAGGACGGAACGCGAACCTGCATCTCCTGTCATAACACGCGGGCCAATGGGGCCAGCGGCAACCGGCTCGATACCGGCCGCGACGGGTCGCCGCTTCCGCTCAATACCCTCAGCGTCTTCAATGCGGCCCTCAGCTTCCGCTTGAGCTGGCAGGGGAGCTTCCGGACGCTCGAGAGCCAGGCCGAAGCCTCGCTGGAAAGCCCCGCGGTCATGGCGACGAATGCCAACGATGTGGCGGCCCGTCTGGCGGACGATCCGGAGATGGTTCGCCAATTCACCGCAGCTTATGGCCATGGCCCCGACCGGACCAGCCTGCTCGACGCCATCGCCACCTATGAACGCTCGCTGCTGACACCGGGGAGCCGGTTCGACCGCTGGCTTAATGGCGAGACCACGGCGCTGACCGCCGAGGAACAGGATGGTTATCGCCTTTTCAAGACGCTGGGCTGCGCCTCCTGCCATCAGGGCGTCAATATCGGCGGCAATCTCTTCCAGCGTCACGGCATCTTCGCGCCGCTGGCCGCGCCCAATCCCGAAATCCTGCGGGTGCCGAGCCTGCGCAATGTCGCGATGACGCCGCCTTACTTCCACGATGGCAGTGCCGCAACGCTCGAGGATGCGGTGCGGCGGATGGGCCGCGCCCAGCTCGATCGCACCCTGTCGGGCCAGCAGGTTCAGGCCATCGTCGCCTATCTGCGAAGCCTGACGGGCCGCTATCAGGGTCGGGCCGTGGCCCAGGCGCCGCCATGAGACTGGTTCAGGCCGCCACTGCCGCGCTGCTGCTGGTCATGCTGCTCACCTGGCTGTCGTTTCGCGCCATCAACTCCCAGGCCGAGCTGTTCGACCAGGCGTTGACGGCGCTCGACGATTTCTCCATCGGCGAGAGCGGGCTGGAGCAGGACGTGTTGACCGCGCGCGCCGGGTTGCTGCGCAATTACGATCCCCTAGTGCAGAAGGAGAACCGGATCAAGGAGGCGCTCATCCAGCTTCGCACCATCGCGGAGCAGGATCCGGATATCGGGCCCGGCGTCGGCCTGCTGATGAGCTCAGCGGCGCACCAGGAAGGCCTGCTCGAATCCTTCAAGAGCAACAACGCCCTGCTTCAAAACTCGCTGGCCTATTTCGGGCTGTTCAGCGATCGCCTCGCCGGGTCCAACGGCAACGAATCGCTGGTGCCGGTTGTGGGCGCCCTGGCGACCGCCATGCTGCATCTGACGCTCGACACCTCGTCGGAGACGGCGCGTCTCGTGGACGACCGGCTGGACGATCTCGCCGCGCTGACCCCGACGGCGGCCAGCGCCGATTCGATCCGGGCGTTGCTGGCGCATGGCCGGCTGCTTCGCAATCTGCTGCCCGAGACCGATAGCGTCCTCACGGCGCTGCTCGACGCTTCGGGGATGGAGGAGCAGAGGGCGCTGCGGTCGGTGATCCTGCGGCAGCAGCAGGCGTCGCGGGATATCGCGCGCGTCTTTCGCGGCCTTCTCTATGTGACGTCGCTGCTGCTGTTCGGCCTTCTGGTCCATCTCGGGCTGCGGTTGCGGCAAAGGACATTGGCGCTGCAGTGGCGCGCCGCCGTCGAGCACAAGATCGCCGGCATCTCGACCCGCCTCATCGCGGCCCAGCCCTCGGAGCTTGCCGGGCATATCGAGCAGGCCCTCGCCGAGATGGCCGATTGCGTCGGCGCCGACCGCGCCTATCTGATGCTTCCCTCACGGCGGACCCCGACGCAGGCTTGGTGCCGCAAGGGCGTCGGTTTTCCGGTGGGATGGCCCGACGGCGCGCCGATGCTGTCGCGGCGCTTCCATCCGACCAGCGAGGGAATCATCCATGTGCCGCATGTCGACCGGCTGATGTCGGGCCTGGAGCGCGGTGCCCTTCAGGATGCCGGTGTGCGGGGCTGGGCCTGCGCCACGCGCGGCGAGGGGGAGTCGGTCGACGCCTTGCTCGGCTTCGATCTGCTGAGCCCGGCTCGTCGCCGGCAGCAAGGCGGGCTTGGGCTGTTGCGCGTCGTTCTCGATGCCCTGGCCAATGCGGCGGAACGGGAGTTCTTCGACCAGGAACAAGCCCGGCTGGAGAAGCGCCTGCAGCAGGCCCGCCGCATGGAGACGATCGGCGCTCTGGCCAGCGGCATCGCGCATAACTTCAACAACATCGTGGGCGCCATCCTCGGCTATACCGAGATCGCCGAGGCGCAGGTTGCGCCCGACAGCGGGCCCGCGCGCAACCTCGCCGAGATCCGTCAATCCGGGGAGCGTGCGCGCGACCTGATCGATCAGATTCTCACCTTCGGCCGCCGGCGCGACGTCCGGCGCACGCCGATCGGCATGAAGGTGTTGATGGCGGAGACTGAATCCCTGCTTCGCGCCTCGCTGCCGCCCCGGGTCGAGCTGGTCGTGCCGGAGACGAGAGAGGCGGCCACCATCTTCGGCGAGCCGGAGCAGCTGCAGCAGGTCATCGTCAATCTCGCCAAGAACGCCGCGCAGGCGATGGGCGACGCCGGTCGTGTCCAGATGGAGTGGGAGCTGCAGGAGGTGGCATGGCGGATGCCGCTCACCTGCGGCGAGCTGACGCCCGGCCGCCATGTCAGGATCGCGGTGAGCGATTCCGGCTGCGGCATGGACCATGCGGTGCTGGACAAGATCTTCGATCCGTTCTTCACCACCCGTCTCGCCGGCAACGGGCTCGGTCTTGCCACAGTGCGCGAGATCGTGCTCGAGCATGGCGGCGCCATCAAGGTCTGGAGCAAGCCCGAGGTCGGCAGCCGCTTCGAGGTTTGGCTTCCCTGTTTCGCGGCCGCGGAGCCGCCCCGCGAAGAGAACGCCCCGGCGCTGCCCTTCGGCGAGGGCGAAACCATCCTGGTCATCGACCAGGACCGGCGCCGGCTGCTCCGGCATGAGGAAATGCTGGCGGCTCTCGGTTACGAGCCGGTCGGCTTCATGTCGCCCGCCGAGGCCTTGACGGTTTGCGAGATGACGCCGGGCCGGTTCGACGCCCTGGTGATCGGCAATGTCGGGGCCGATTCGGCCATCGATCTCGCGCAGGCGCTCCAGCCCCTGGCGCCGCATCTGCCGATCATCCTGGCGATGTCCTCGCCGCGCGACACCGATGTCGACGCGCTGGTGGCGGCGGGAATCCGCGAGGTGGTGCGCCAGCCCCTGAATTCCGTCGAGATCGCGGAGGCTCTGGCGCGTGCGTTGGCCGGCGCTGGAGGCTGGCGCCGGTCCGACCGCGCGTCCCTTCCCGGTGCCGAGGCCCTGTCGGGATAAGGGCTAGGGTCAGGACTCATTGACCGGGCCAAATGATAATGGTTGCCGCGATGCAGATAGCGCTGAAGAATGTGTGAGCGCAGCGGTCGTAGCGCATTGAGATACGCTGCCAGTCTTTTAGCCTTGCGAACATATTCTCGACCTTGTGGCGCTGTCGATACAAAGTCTTGCAGTATGTTGCGGGCGACCGGCGCTTGGCTCGCGGTGGGATGCAAGGCGTGATGCCGCGTCCGGCGAGAGCGTCTCGGAATGCATCACTATCATAGCCCTTGTCGGCAATAATCGTCCCGGCGTCTGGCAGCATTGGATAGATCAGAGCCGCGCCCTTATGGTCACTCATTTGTCCTTCTGTTTTGTCCTTCTGTGAGAAGAAGGATAACTGGCCGGCCAGCGCCATCGCAAACCGCGTGCAGCTTGGAGTTTAGCCCGCCTTTCGTGCGGCCGATGAGACGGGGTGAATCCCCCTTTTGAGCAGACTGGTGGCTGTCCGACGCGCCTTAAGATGCGTGCTGTCGATCATCACGCGGTCGGGCGGTCCGCTCTCAGCCGCAAGGTTGGCGAAGATTCGGTCGAAGATGCCCATGCGGGGCCAGCGAATGAACCGGTTGTAGAGCATCTTATGGGGGCCATAGACCGCGGGCGCATCCGCCACCGCAGACCATTCCGGATCACATGGACTATCCCGCTGACCACAGGCCGGTCATCCACGCGCGGAAAGCCACGCGTCCGGGGGAAAAAGGGTTCAATGCGCTTAAGCTGAGCCTTAGTCAGCCAGAATTGATCAGACATCGGCAGGTCCTCCTGCCGCGCTTGAATCACGATGTCACATCAGATGGAATTGGAGTTTGCAAAGGTCTGCTGCGCGGACAAACCGGACATGGAACGGGGTCGTCTTCAATCTCGGTGAGTTTGCCTTGACAGCTTGCCAGCCTCGCAGCCGATGATTTTGGCCAAGGAGAAGCCTCACTGTGACCATCACCATCACCGCCTTTGAACGGTCGCCCGATGGCGGCAGGGGGTTGGCGCGTGATACGCGCGTTCGCTGGGCGCTGGAAGAAGTGGGCCAACCTTACAAGGTTCGTCTTGTTTCGTTCAGGGCGATGAAGGAACCCGCGCATCTGGCGCTTCATCCTTTCGGCCAGATTCCGACCTATGAGGAAGGCGATCTCGCCCTGTTCGAGACCGGGGCGATCGTGTTCCATATCGCCGAGCGCCATGCCGGCCTGCTGCCGGACGATGCGAATGACCGGGCGCGCGCGATCACATGGATGTTTGCCGCGCTCAACACGGTGGAGCCGCCGATCCTTGAACTCGGAACCGCCAGACTCCTGGAGGGCGACAAGCCCTGGTCCAAGCAGCGTATGCCTCTGGTCGAGGATCGCGTCCGCGGTCGGCTGGGCCAACTTTCCAGTCGCCTGGGCGATGCCGACTGGCTCGACGGTGCGTTCAGCGCGGGCGACCTGATGATGGTGTCGGTGCTGCTCAGGTTGAAATCATCGGGCATTCTGGACGAATACCCGAAGCTGGCTGCCTATGTCGCCCGCGGCGAAGCGCGCCCCGCCTACAAGCGGGCTTTCGACGCTCAATTGGCGGTTTGCACCGGCAAGCCACCGACCGGCTGATCGAGGTCCATCCTGAGCTCGAAGTCGTCATCCGAGCTTTTCGTTCAGTTTATGGGTCCTGACCCTAGGTCCGCTCCCGGGTCTTGAGGAAACGCAGATTGGGCCAGTCGCGGATGGTGCGGTTGAGGTCCCAGGTATCGCGGGCGAGGAAAACCGGCGCGCCGTCGCGATCCTCGGCGAGGCTGCCGCTGTTGCGCTCGATGAACTGCTTCAGATGGGCGGGATCGTCGCCGGCGACCCAGCGGGCGGTCTCGAAGGGCGCCATCTCGAAGCCGACCGCGATCTTGTATTCGGTCGCGATGCGCGAGGAGAGCACCTCGAGCTGGAGCTGGCCGACCACGCCGACGATCCATTGCGATCCGATGATCGGGCGGAACACCTGGGTCACGCCTTCCTCGGCAAGATCCTCGAGTGCGCGGCGGAGCTGCTTCGTGCGCATCGGATCGTCGAGACGCACGCGGCGCAGGATCTCGGGCGCGAAATTGGGAATGCCGGTGAAGCGGAGCTCTTCGCCTTCGGTGAGCGTGTCGCCGACGCGCAAGGTGCCATGGTTGGGGATGCCGATGATGTCGCCTGGCAGCGCCTCTTCCGCCAGCTGGCGCTCGCGCGCGAAGAAGAAGATCGGGTTCTGCAGCGAGATCATCTTGCCCGAATGGACCTGGCGCAGCTTCATGCCGCGGCGCAGCCGCCCGGAGCAGAGGCGCAGGAACGCCACCCGGTCGCGATGGTTCAGGTCCATGTTCGCCTGCATCTTGAAGACGAAACCGGTCACGGCCTTCTCGTCCGGATAGACGGTGCGGGGCTCGGCCGGCTGCGGCCGCGGCGGCGGGGCCAGGGTCGCCAGCGCCTGGAGCAGCTCGGTGACCGCGCAATCCTTGAGCGCGCTGCCGAAATAGACCGGCGTCAGATGACCACCGCGGTAGGAGTCCAGATCGAAGCCCGGATAGGCCGAGGCCGCCAGCGCCGCGCTTTCGCGGAACGAGGCCAGGATTCTTTCGGGCACCAGCGCGTCGAGCTGCGGGTCGTCGATGCCGCCAGTGGCGACGACACGGCCATCGCCGGCTCCCGGCCGGCTCTCGGATTTGAGGTAGCGATGGTCGCGCAGATCGAACGCACCGCGGAAATCGCCACCCATGCCGACCGGCCAGGTCATCGGGCAGACATCGAGCGCCAGCGTGCTCTCGATCTCGTCGAGCAGCGCGAAGGGATCGAGGCCCTCGCGGTCGATCTTGTTGATGAAGGTGATGATCGGGATGTCGCGCAGCCGGCAGACCTCGAACAGCTTGCGGGTCTGGCTTTCGATGCCCTTGGCCGCATCGATCACCATGATCGCGGAATCGACGGCGGTCAGCGTGCGGTAGGTGTCCTCGCTGAAATCCTGGTGGCCCGGCGTGTCGAGCAGGTTGAAGGTCAGGCCGTCGCGCTCGAAGGTCATGACCGAGCTCGAGATCGAGATGCCGCGGGCGCGCTCCATCTTCATCCAGTCCGACTGCGTGCGCCGGCGCTCGCCATGGGCCTTCACATGGCCGGCGAGATGGATGGCGCCGCCGAACAGCAGCAGCTTCTCCGTCAGCGTGGTCTTGCCCGCGTCGGGATGCGAGATGATCGCGAAGGTCCGCCGGGATTCGGACGCGGTCGGGGCGGCGGACGAGGTGAGGTTGGTCGGCACGGCCGTCAAAATGGCAATCCTTTGAGTCTGGAACCGGTGTGAGAGGCCTTAAATGGGGCGGCGGAGGCCCGAAAAGGAGGCTTGGCGCGGGGAAAAACCCCTGCTGATGCGCTTTCCAGCGCCGTTGGACGTTTCCAAAGGACGGTCGGCAAGCCCGGTTGCGGGCGCAAACTAACGGCCGCGCCCCCGCTTGTGTAGCCCTAAATCAGGCAGGGTCTTGACGGCCGCATCCGGTCGCGCCGGAGCGGTCCTTGTCGCCGTTCCACCCTGTTGGCGAAGTGCGTGAGCCTTCCTACATATGCAGCAATTCAGGAGATCCTTCCTGGCCGCCCTTTCCGGCGGCGCTTCTCCCGGCCGCTTTTCGACAGTTTTCGGGTTCCGTCGCGCCTCGCGGCCATGGCCGGCGGGATCCCCTGCGAGACCCCTATGCTTGACGATTCCACCCTTGTTTCCGTGCCTGAGAGCGTCTCTTCGCCCGCCGACGAGAGCCCGCTCGACGCCTATTCGCGCGTCGTCTCCAGCGTGGCCGACCGGGTCGGCCCGGCGGTCGTGCGCGTGGAAAGCGGCGGCCCCGACCGGCGCGGCGGCATCGGATCGGGCGTCATCATCGCCGATGACGGGCTGGTCCTGACCAACAGCCATGTCGTGGCGGGCGCGTCGCGCGTGCGCCTCGTCCTCAGCGAGGGCCGCGAGACCGAGGCCCAGGTGCTGGGCGACGATCCGGACACCGACCTGGCGCTGCTGCGCGCCGAGCTGCCGCGCGGGGTCCCCGCGGCGGCCCTGGGCGATTCCAAGAAGCTCAAGCGCGGCCATCTGGTGGTGGCGATCGGCAATCCGCTCGGGTTCGAATCGACGGTCACCGCCGGCGTGGTCTCGGCCCTGGGCCGGTCGCTGCGTTCGCAGAAGGGCCGGCTGATCGAGGACGTGATCCAGACCGACGCGGCGCTCAATCCGGGCAATTCCGGCGGGCCGCTGGTCTCCTCGCGTGGCGAGGTGATCGGCATCAACACCGCGGTGATTGCCGGCGCGCAGGGCATC
>NZ_JBOHKS010000176.1:0-6186 GCF_050729195.1 Hypericibacter sp. | reverse complement strand
CGATAGAGCAGGCCCCGGAACAGGATCTCCTCGCCGAACGCCGTGATCGGCCCGACGGCGAGCGCGACCGCGATCGCCCAGCCCAGCGATTGGCTCATCGGAAAGAAGCCGTCGGCCATGTCCTGTTGCAATTGGCCGGTGGGATCGAGCCAACGGGAGACGATGCCGTCGGCCCAGTTGAAGGCCACGAACAGGATCACGGCCGCCAGCAGCCAGGGCCAGCGGACCCGGCCCAAACCGAATGAGCCGGCATCAAGCCCGCGACGCCGCGCCAGCCGCCAGCCGCTTCCGGCGAGAATCACGCCGGCGGTGGCGATGGCCGCGACGAGGGCCAGCTGGGTGGCCTCCCCTTCCGGGAGAGACCACGAGTCCCGGAAGGCGGAAAGCAGGCCCGTGCTTTTCATCACCAGGATCACGACCACGCCGGTCGCGAGCTGGCTCAGGACGAAGATGCCGGCAATCCAGAGGATGTCGTAGCGGCGCAGGGTGCGCTCCGGAACCGGCAGCGAGGGCGCGGTCGTCGGAACATCGGGTGTGGGGCTGGTCATTGGGCAATCCGGACTGGCCGCGCGTGGCAGCCTGGGGCGATTCGAGGCCCGTAGCTTATCAGCCGCCACTCGGATTGTAGGCGCCGATCACGAACAGGCTGTTATTGACGAAATGGACCAGGATCGACGGCCAGAGCGAGCCGCTGGCCTCGAACAGGAAAGCTGCGATCACACCGAACATCGTCAGGCCAAACGCCATCCCGGCGCCCAACCAGCCACCGGGAGAGATCAGGGAACCATGCAGGAGCCCGAAAACGACGGAGCTCACCAGGATCGCGAGCCAGACCGGCAGCCTTTCGCGAAACCAGCGATAAAGCATGCCGCGATAGAGCAGCTCCTCGGCGACGGCGGTCGCGGGCGCCACGACGACCCAGAGCGCGATGATCCAGGCCAGCGAATCGGGGCGCACCAGTAACTGCTCGCGAAGCTTGCCCGCAATGGCGTGGTCCGGGTCCAGGAAATGGGTGATGAGGAAATCGTAGCCGAACAGGACGGCCAGCACGGCAAGGCCGATCGCGTACCACCACCATCGCGCCCGGCGGAGGCCCAGCGCCGAACGGCCGAATCCTCGCAGCTGCGCCAGTCCCCAAACGCCCAGTGGCAACACGGCCGTGGCATAGACGGCGCCCACGAAGATGACGGTCTGCAGCAGGTCCTTGTTGGCGGCGACGGCGGCCTGATCGACCTTGCCCTGCGTGACGGCCAGCACGATGCCGTAAATGCCCCCAGCGACGGCGGCCCCGAAGAATGCGAAGGCGAAGCTGGCAATGATCGTGGCCGCGATGACGACCAGATCGAATCCTGTCAACCGGCGAAGAGCGCCCGGCGCGATGGGGGAGGGCTGGGCCAGCGGCATGGCAATGTCGGTCATGGAGATGAGCGAGAGTTGGGATCGAGAGGATCGCAGCTTCGCATAGGGTGGCGACAACCTCAAGATGCAACGGGGTCGGTTGCTTCGCCTTTGCCGCTCGTTGTAGGGATCAAGAGTCGCAGCGATGGCCCGAGACAAGATGCTCGCGAACTTGTCACAATCCTCCGCCGCTCCCTCAAGGATATGATCCCGCGCAAGCCATGGCCGAACGCAAAACCAAGAGCGCCGAACGCAATCGCCTGACGGGACGCGTGCGCCGCTATGCCAAGGTCGGCACGGCGGTCGGGGGTGCCGCGGCGCGGCTCGCGGGCGAACGGTTCCTGGGCCTGCCGCTCGACCGCGCGCGCCACGCCTCCGACCTCAAGACCGCGCTGGGGGGGCTGAAAGGCCCCCTCATGAAGGTGGCGCAGCTGCTCTCGACCATTCCCGACGCGCTGCCCGACGAGTATGCGGTCGAGCTCGCGGGGCTGCAGTCGAACGCGCCCTCGATGGGCTGGAACTTCGTCAAGCGCCGCATGGCGGCCGAGCTCGGCCCCGACTGGCAGGCGCGCTTCAAGAGCTTCGAGCCCGAAGCGGCTGCCGCGGCCTCGCTGGGCCAGGTGCATCGCGCCGTCTCGAAGGAGGGGCGGCTGCTGGCCTGCAAGCTGCAATATCCCGACATGCCGAGCGCCGTCGAAGCCGATATCGGCCAGCTGAAGCTGATCCTGGCGCTCTATGGCCGATACGACCGCGCGATCGATTCCGGCAACATCCACGCCGAGATCGCGGCGCGGCTTCGCGAGGAGCTCGACTATCGCCGCGAGGCCAAGCATATGCTGCTCTATGGCGCGATGTTGGGCAGCGAGAAGAACGTGCATGTGCCGGTGCCGCTGCCCTCGCTCTCGACCGGCCGGTTGTTGACCATGAGCTGGCTCGAGGGCCGGCCGCTCAAGACCTTCCTCGCCGACAAGCCCGACATCGCGCTGCGCAACAAGGTGGCGCTCGCCATGTTCCAGGCCTGGTATGCGCCCTTCTATGGCTATGGCGTCATCCATGGCGACCCGCATCTCGGCAACTACACGGTCCGCGACGATGGCAGCGTCAATCTGCTCGATTTCGGCTGCATCCGGATCTTCCCGCCGAAATTCGTCGCCGGCGTGATCGATCTCTATCGCGCGCTCGAGACCGGCAACCGCAACCTCGCGGTCGCGGCCTATGAGAATTGGGGCTTCGAGGGGCTGACACCCGAGATCATCGACGTCCTCAATCGCTGGGCTGCCTTCGTCTATGGCCCGCTGCTCGAGGATCGCAGCCGGCTGATCCAGGAGACGGGTGCCGGCAGCTACGGCCGCGAGGTGGCGCAGGAGGTCCATGCCGAGCTGCGCCGGCTGGGACCGGTCAAGCCACCGCGCGAATTCCTGCTGATGGATCGCGCCGCCGTCGGGCTGGGCTCGGTCTTCCTCCATCTCAAGGCCGAGGTGAATTGGCACCGGCTGTTCCATGGGCTGATCGAGGATTTCGACGTGAAGACCCTGGGCAAGCGACAGGCCAAGGCGCTCAAGGCGGCCGGCCTCGACGCTTCCGAGTAACCCCCACCAGTATCAGGCCAATTCCCCGTCTGTGTCGGTCTGGGCCGCTTGTGAATCGCGCCCGCCTTGGGCATTGTTGTCGCCCAATGCAGGGGGCCCCGATCTCAAACGGGGCAGCGAGCGGGACAGGGTTTCATGAAGATTGGCGTAGCCAAGGAGCGTCGCCCTCACGAGGCGCGCGTGGCGGTGTCGCCCGACACCGTGAAGAAATATATCGGCCTCGGCGCCAGCGTCGTGATCGAGACCGGCGCCGGCGGCGGCGCCAACATCCCCGACGAGGCCTATAAGGCGGCCGGCGCCGAGATCGCGCCCGACGAGGCCTCGGCGCTGAAGGATGCCGACCTGGTGCTGAAGGTGCAGCGGCCCATGACGGCCGCCGAAGGCGGTCCCGACGAGCTCGCGCTGATGAAATCGGGCGCGGTGCTGGTGGGCATCCTCAGCCCTCACGGCGCCAAGGATCAGGTGCAGCAATATGCGGCCAAGGGCGTCGTCAGCTTCGCGATGGAGATGATGCCGCGCATCACCCGCGCCCAGGTGATGGACGTGCTCTCCTCGCAGTCGAACCTCGCGGGCTACAAGGCGGTGGTCGATGCGGCGGCCGAGTTCGGCCGCGCCTTTCCAATGATGATGACGGCGGCCGGAACCATCGCGCCGGCACGCGTGCTGGTGATGGGCGCCGGCGTGGCGGGGCTCCAGGCGATCGCGACCGCGCGGCGCCTCGGCGCCATCGTGTCCGCGACCGACGTGCGTCCCGCCGCCAAGGAGCAGGTGGAAAGCCTGGGCGCCAGCTTCGTCGCGGTGATGGACGAGGAATTCAAGCAGGCCGAGACCGCCGGCGGCTATGCCAAGGAAATGAGCGACGCCTACAAGCAGAAGCAGGCGGCGCTGACGGCCGAGACCATCAAGAAGCAGGACATCGTCATCACCACCGCGCTCATCCCCGGCCGCAAGGCGCCGGTGCTGGTGAGCGAGGAGATGGTCAAGACCATGAAGCCCGGCTCCGTGATCGTCGATCTGGCGGTCGAGCAGGGCGGCAATTGCCCCATTTCCGAGCCGGGCAAGGTCGTCGTCAAGCATGGCGTCACGCTCGTCGGGCATCTCAACGTGCCCTCGCGCCTCGCGGCCGACGCCAGCTCGCTCTATGCCCGCAATCTCCTGGCCTTCGTCTCCCTCATGATCGACAAGGAGAGCAAGGGCCTGAAGATCAACTGGGACGACGAGATCATCAAAGGCACCGGCCTGACCCGCGACGGCAAGGTCGTGCATCCGGCATTGGCGGGCTGAGGGAGACCGACATGGAAGACACGCTCGCAACCCACGCTCACGCGCCCTTCGTCCAGCTCTTCACCGTCTTCGTGCTGGCCTGCTTCGTCGGCTATTACGTGGTCTGGCGGGTGACGCCGGCGCTGCATTCGCCGCTCATGGCCGTCACCAACGCGATCTCGAGCGTCATCATCGTCGGCGCGCTGATCGCGGCCGGCCCTGCGCATTTCAATCTCTCGCAGGTGATGGGCTTTGTCGCGGTGGCGCTGGCCTCGGTCAACATCTTCGGCGGGTTCATCGTGACCAATCGGATGTTGTCCATGTTCAAGAAAAAAGAGCCGAAGAAATAAGCTTGGGCGCGGGAGCGATATTGTGACGGAAGAACTTTCGGCCTACGCCTATCTCGCCGCCGCCATCTGCTTCATCATGGCGCTGCGCGGCCTGTCGAGCCCCGTGACCTCGCGCGGCGGCAATCTCTTCGGCATGGTCGGCATGGCGATCGCCATCGGCACCACGCTGGCGGCCCCCAATGTGGTCTCCTATCCGATCATCGCCGCGGCGATCCTGGTGGGCGGCGCCATCGGCACCGTGATCGCGCTGCGCATCCAGATGACGGCCCTGCCGCAACTGGTGGCGGCCTTCCACAGCCTGGTCGGCCTGGCGGCGGTCTGCGTCGCGGTCGCGGCCTTCTTCTCGCCGGAGGAGTTCGGCATCGGTGCGGTCGGCGCCATCAAGGGCCAGAGCCTGGTCGAGATGGGGCTGGGTGTCGCCATCGGCGCCGTCACCTTCACCGGCTCGATCGTGGCCTTTGCCAAGCTGCAGGCGCTGCTCTCGGGCGCGCCCCTGGTTTTCAAAGGCCAGCATTTCCTCAACGCCGCCATCGGCATCGCCATCGTGGCCCTCATCGTGGCGCTGGTGATCACCCAGGATCCGATCGTGTTCTGGGTGCTGATCGCGCTGTCGCTGCTGGTGGGCTTCCTGCTGATCCTGCCGATCGGCGGCGCCGACATGCCCGTCGTCGTGTCGATGCTCAACTCCTATTCGGGCTGGGCCGCCTGCGGCATCGGCTTCACGCTCGGTAACAGCCTCCTGATCGTGACGGGCGCCCTCGTCGGCTCGTCGGGCGCCATCCTCAGCTACATCATGTGCAAGGGGATGAACCGCTCGATCTTCAACGTGATCCTGGGCGGCTTCGGCACGGATTCCGGCGGCGCGGCCGCGGGCGGGCCCAAGGCCGCCGACCGGCCGGTCAAATCGGGCTCGGCCGACGATGCCGCCTTCATCCTGAAGAATGCGGGCTCGGTGATCATCGTGCCGGGCTACGGCATGGCGGTCGCCCAGGCGCAGCATGCCTTGCGCGAGATGGCCGACATCCTGAAGAAGGAGGGCGTCAAGATCTCCTACGCCATCCATCCGGTGGCGGGCCGCATGCCGGGCCATATGAACGTGCTGCTCGCGGAAGCCAACGTGCCCTATGACGAGGTGTTCGAGCTCGAGGACATCAATTCCGAATTCGCCCAGGCCGACGTCGCCTTCGTGATCGGCGCCAACGACGTCACCAACCCGGCGGCCGAGGACGACAGGACTTCGCCGATCTACGGCATGCCGGTGCTGCAGGTATGGAAGGCCGGCACCGTGATGTTCATCAAGCGCTCGCTGGCGTCAGGCTATGCCGGCATCGACAATCCGCTGTTCTACCGCGACAACACCATGATGCTGCTCGGCGATGCCAAGAAGATGACGGAGAACATCGTCAAGGCGATGTGATATGCTTGCGGGAATGATGGCCGTCCTGAAGTGGCTGATCATTCTCGCATTGCTGGGCTATCTCTGCGGCCTCGCCGTGCTGTTTTTCGCGCAGCGGTCGTTCCTGTTTCCAATCCCGCAAACATTGCGCACCGCGCCGGAAGCGGCTGGCTTTCCGCAAGCTGAAGAG
>NZ_JBOHKS010000175.1:0-21695 GCF_050729195.1 Hypericibacter sp. | reverse complement strand
CGCTTAAACGGCTCGGTCGGGGACTCTGTGTTTTTTGCCTTCGAGGGCGTCGACATATCCGACTTTCGTCACGACAACGCGACATTCACCGTGGATTCCGGGAGTTCTTTTCCGAAGCTGCGCTGATAGAACTCCGCGACCACCGGACGCTCGAGTTCGTCGCACTTGTTCACGAAGGTGAGGCGTAGCGCAAAGCCGATGTCACCAAAGATTTGCGCGTTCTCGGCCCAGGTGATCACGGTGCGCGGGCTCATCACGGTCGAAAGATCGCCGTTGATGAAAGCCTGCCGCGTGAGATCGGCGACGCGAACCATTTTCGAAACGATGTCGCGGCCTTCGGACGTGCGGTAGTGGTGCGCTTTCGAAAGCACGATCTCCACTTCCTTGTCGTGTGGCAGATAATTGAGCGTGGTCACGATCGACCAGCGGTCCATCTGGCCTTGGTTGATCTGCTGTGTGCCGTGATAGAGGCCGGTGGTGTCGCCCAAGCCAACGGTATTTGCCGTCGCGAACAGACGGAACGCCGGATGCGGGCGAATAACTTTATTCTGGTCGAGCAGCGTGAGACGTCCTGAAACTTCAAGCACGCGCTGGATCACGAACATCACGTCCGGCCGGCCGGCGTCATACTCGTCGAACACCAGCGCCGTCGGATGCTGCAGCGCCCAGGGCAGGAGACCCTCGCGATACTCGGTCACCTGCTTGCCTTCGCGTAAGACGATCGCGTCCTTGCCGATCAGGTCGATGCGGCTGATATGGCTGTCGAGATTGACGCGGATGCAGGGCCAGTTGAGGCGCGCCGCGACCTGCTCGATATGGGTCGATTTGCCGGTGCCGTGATAGCCCTGGATCAGGACGCGGCGGTTATAGGCAAACCCGGCCAGGATCGCGAGCGTGGTGTCATGGTCGAAGCGATAGGCTTCGTCGACATCAGGCACATGCTCGGAAGGCTGGCTGTAGGCCGGCACTTGCATGTCGCTGTCGAGGCCGAAGGTCTGCTGGACAGAAATCGTGATGTCGGGCAGTAGCGGACGCCCGTTGGTCGTCGTGCTTTCGGTTGCCATTCGTCTCTTTCCGCGTACCGATGGCGGGCGGACCCGCTTTTGCGTTCAAAACAGCGCGCTTTGCTTCAGCGTGCTGTAGGCCTGGTTCACGAGCTTCAAGCGTTCCTCGGCCAATTTATCGCCGCCATTAGCATCGGGGTGAAGCAGCTTGGCAAGCCCCTTATAGCGGGCCTTGACCTCGTCCCAGGTGACTCCGGGCTTCAGTTCGAGCAAGCGCAGCGCCTGATATTCGGCGCTGCTGAGCTTGGGGCCGGGGCTGCGCGCCTCGCTGGCGGGCTCGTTTTCATCTTCCAGACCCATGGCCCGCCGGAAGGCGCGGTTCACGTCTTCCCGCTGAGGTATGCGCCAGCCGCCGAGCGGCCATGTCGGCCGGTCCCAGACGGTGTCGCGCCGGATCTGATGCTCGATATCCTCGGCGCCCATGCCCTGGAAGTAATTCCAGGACTTGTTGTAGGCCCGCACATGCTCCAGGCAGAAATTGAAATAGTCATTGAGCCGGTCGCGCGATTTGGGCGCGCGGTAAAGGCCCGGTTCGGCGCAGTTCGCATGGTCGCAATGCGGCGCCTCGGCATCCGATGCCGCCTCATCCTCCCACTGGAACATGATCTTAGGTCTCGCCACCAGGAGAGTATGGGCAGCCCCTGGCGGGCTTGCAAGCCGACCCCATGGGGGGCCTCCCGGAAGATCACCGACAGCCGCCATTCAAGCCTGAGGCCGATTGCCACGCCGTTAAGGACATGATTGTTGCGGTGACATTGCGGTCGGGAAATCCCGTGGCGGGCGGCGTGTCCTGCCTCGCCGGTTATGCGGCCGGCTTGCGCGGCTTGTACTCGACCAGCACGAGCCCGATCAGGATCAGGAGGAAGCCGCCTAGCAGGGCCGGCTGCGGATGCTCCCCCAGCGCCACGGCCGAGGCCGTCAGACCCATGACCGGCACGGCCAGGAAGGCGAGCGAGGTGGTCAAGGCGGGGAGGCGGCGGGTGACGGCGACGGCGGCCCAGAAGGCGAAGCCCGAAGCGATCGGCCCGTTATAGGCAAGCACCAGCAGGCTGCTCCATTTCCAGTCAATCACATCGGGGCCGCCTTCGGTCAGGAGCGCGACCGCCAGCAAAGGGAGCGCGCCAGTCAGCTGCTGCCAGGGCGCCAGATCGAGGGCCGAGCTGTGCCAGCGATGGCCACGGATATGGAGAATGGTGACAGCCCAGAGGAGCGCGGCGCCGAGAAGGAAGGCATTGCCCAGCAGCAGGGGCCGGTTCGACCAATCGAAGCTGCCGGGCTCGAACAGGATGAGGAGGCCGACGAGCCCCAGTGCCAGGCCGGCGAGCTTGCGCCTGTTCAGCTTCTCGCCGAGGAACAGGGCGCCGCCGGGGGCCACCCAAAGCGGTGTCGTATAACAAAGCACCGCCGAGCGGCCGGCCGGCACATGGAGCAGGGCGACATTTACCAGGGCGAGGAAGCCCGCCATCTGCACCAGCCCGACGCTGGCGACCACCGGCCAGTCGGCCAATGCGGGCAAGGTCAGCCGGCGGCGGAACGCCGCCACCAGGAAAAGCGCGGTCGACCCCAGCAACAGACGAAGCCCGCCGAACCAGAAGGGCGGGATCGATCCGAGGCCAACCTTCATGACGGGCCAGTTGATGCCCCAGACCAGAATGATCGTGCCCAACAGGATGAAGGCGCCGCGGCGGTCGCCGGGCTCGCTGGCGGCAGAGGAGACGGTCACGCGCGAGGCCTTTCCAGAGTCCAGGACCCCGTGAAGCGCGACGACCGCTTCATCGCCAGGGTTGATTCGCTCGAGCCCCGAGGGTAAAGCCGCGAAGACCGAAATCCCAGGCCGTTCGGATCCGAACCTAATCGGATATTCTTACCCCCTCGGCCGGGTGGCACACAGGAAGAGATGAGATGTCGGACAAGCAAGCGACAGGCGGATCCGTGGCCCAGGCGATCGAGACCAAGCTCCGCCAGGCGCTCCATCCGACTCACCTGAAGATCATCGACGAGTCCGGGCTTCATGCCGGCCATGCCGGCGCGCGCGCCGGCGGCGAGAGTCATTTCCGCGTCGAGATCGAAGCGACGTCATTCGCGGGGCTGTCACGTGTCGAACGCCAGCGCCGTGTCCATGCGGTCCTGGCGGCCGAGCTTTCTGGACCGGTGCATGCGTTGTCGCTGAGCCTGACCGCACCGGGCGAACGCGCCGCGAAGGCTTAGAATTTCCCTTCGATTTTCGTTCGATCGAGAACTGGCACGGCTGTCACAAGAGGGGTGATTTACCGGTTATTCCTCGGCGCCGACTTTTTCTTTGATTGACCATCCAATCTCGATTTGGCAACGGCGCGGTTCAAGATCTCGCCGACGGAAAGCGGCGCGCATCCCCAAATGGATTGTCGACACGATCGAGCGATGATGATGGTGTGATCGCGCGATTCAGTGGCGCGCATCGCGAGTGCAGCGCAACAACCATGACAAGAATTCGTTTGGTTGATCTTTCGCTGGGTTGTAGATTGCTTGCCGGGGCTTCATCACAAATCAAAAAACATCCATGACAATCGACTTGTCGCGACGCCGGCCACAGGTGCGCAATATTAAGCTCGCCGGCCGCCGTACCAGTTTGCGTCTCGAACCCGAATTCTGGGATGCGCTCGATGAGATCGTCACGCGCGAGCGCTCGACGTTGAGCGCCTTGTGCGAACGCATCAAGGGCCGGCGCTCCGCCGCGAACTTGACCGCCGCCGTGAGGCTCTTCGTGCTGCGCTATTTCCGCGGCGCGTCCACCGAGGCCGGCCATCGCACCGCGGGCCATGGCCGTCCCATCAGCCGAAGTTCGCGCAGCGCCACCCTCTGAAAGCGCCGCCGCGCGTCGCTACTCGCCGCGATAGTAATCCGGCCAGAAGCGCTTCACGACTTCGCCGTCGGCGGCAAAGGCGTGGCAGGTGTTGATCGGCGGCGGCGATTTCTCGCTTGTGCTGCGCTTGCGGCGCCAATACATCGTCTGATAGGCGACCGTGCCCATCGAGCCCATCATCTCGACGATGTGGGTGCAGCCCCTCACCCCGCCAAGCAGCTCCTTGAGACGCAGATGCCAGCCCGGCTTGATGCGCTCGCCCTTCATCACCTGGAAGTTCGGCACGATGTCGGGACAGATCCGATAGGGACCGGCGTCGCTCGTCACCTCGATATCCTTGACCGTCAGCGTGTCGTCCAGCGTCAGCCGCACCCACATGTCGTGGATCGGCTCGCCCGGCCGGATCTCGCCGCGAAACTCGTTGGCGAATCCATAGGTCTTGGTGTCGGTGATGCGGCCTTCGATGTCCCACAGCCCATCCTCACGCTCATAGCCGCAGAACTCGTAGCGGCGCGTGTGGAGATGGTTGCGCGGAACCGGTGCAGAGAGAGGCATGGGGCGATCCTTCGGAACTGAAAGGGGCGGGGCCAGGGCCTCGCCAAGTTTGGCGACAACGCTAGCGGCTGGGCGCCGGGCCGGTCAATTGCAGGGACGCGGGAGCAGCGCTGCGAATTACGCCGTCGCGGCCACCGAGGGCGGCTCGCTGGCGGGCTCGAGCGGCCGGATCCGGACCCGTTTGATGCGGTTGCGATGGCGCTCCAGCACCTCGAAGCGGAAGCCGTGGAACATGAAGATCTGCCCCACATCGGGAATTCGCCGGGCCTCATGCAGCACCAGCCCGGCGATGGTCGAGGCATCCTCGTCCGGCAGGCGCCAGCCGAACTGACGGTTGAGGTCGCGGATCGTCACCTGGCCCTCGACGTCGATGCTGCCGTCGGCCGCCTTGCGGGTGCCGCGCACGCGCACATCATGCTCGTCGTCGATCTCGCCCACGATCTCCTCGAGAATGTCCTCGAGCGTGACGATGCCGAGCAGCGCGCCATATTCGTCGACCACCAGCGCGAAATGCTCGCGCCGCTCGCGGAAGGCGCGCAGCTGCGCCAGCAGCGTCGTGGTGCTGGGAATGAACCAGGGCTTGGCCGCGATGGCGCGGATGTCGAGCGTGTCGGTCGGCTGGGGCTGGGCGCGCACCGCGCGCAACAGCGCCTTGGCATGGAGCACGCCGACGATGTTGTCGGGATTGCCCTGATAGATGGGAATGCGGGTGTGCGGGCTCGCCAGCACCTGGGCCACGGTCTCGGAGGGCGGCTGCTCGGCATCGACCATGGTGACGTTCTGGCGGTGGATCATGATGTCCATGACCATCACCTCGTTGAGGTCGAGGATCGAATGCATCATGGCGCCGGCTTCGCGGATCTCGGTCGAGGTCTCGGTATGTTTCGCCGTCTCGGTATGGAGGTCGATGGCGCCGCGCAGCTCCTCCTCGGTCTCCTCGCGGCCCAGCTCGGTCACGATCCGCGCGCCGAACAGCATCAATGTGCCGCGCACGATCAGCTGCATGGTGCGGGTCAGGGGCGTGACGAACCAGACGAAGGCCCGCAAGGCCGGGGCCGCCGCCAGCGCCGTGCGGTCGGGATTGTTGATCGCCACCGTCTTGGGCAGCACCTCGCCGAACAGCACCACCAGCACGGTCATGCCGGCGGTCGCATAGACCACGCCGCGCTCGCCGAAAAAGGCGATCATCACGCTGGTCGCGAGCGCCGAGGCGGTGATGTTGACGAGATTGTTGCCGAGCAGCAGGGCCGCGATCACCAGCTCCATCCGGGTGCGCAGCTCGTTGACGATCCGGGCGCGGCGATTGTCCTGCTGGGCCAGCGCGTGCATGCGGGGCCGCGAGGCCGCGGTCAGGGCGGTCTCGGCGCCGGCGAAGAAGGCCGAGCAGCAGAGCAGGAAGACGATGATGGCGATGATCGCGATCATGGGGCGGGCCTTAAGCGGCCAGGGCGCGGGCCAGCAATGCCTCGACCTGATCCATTTCCACGTCGCGCGAGAGGAAGGCGCGGCCGATGCCGCGCGCGAGCACGAAGGTGAGGCGTCCGTCCTTGACCTTCTTGTCCTGGCGCATGTGATGCACCAGGCGGCTCGCATCGAAACCGCGGCCGATCGCGGCCGGCGAGGTGGGAAGCCCGACCGAGGCCAGGTGGCGCGCGACCCGGGCCGCGTCCTCGCTGGGTCCGAGACCCAGCATGGCCGAGAGCTCGAACGCCATCACCATGCCGATCGCCACCGCCTCGCCATGCAGCAGCTCGCCGGTGTAGCCGCATTCGGCCTCGAGCGCATGGCCGAAGGTGTGGCCGAGATTGAGCAGCGCGCGCTGGTCGGCCTCGCGCTCGTCGGCTGCGACCACCGCGGCCTTGGCGGCGCAGCTGGTCATGACGGCGTGCCGGCGCGCGGCGCCGTTGCCGTCGACCAGATCGGCGCCATGGGTCTCGAGCCAGGTGAAGAAGGCCGGGTCGTTGATGAGACCGTATTTCACCACCTCGGCATAGCCGGCCAGGAGCTCGCGGCGCGGCAGCGTGTCGAGCGCGTCGATGTCGGCCAGCACCAGGCGCGGCTGATAGAAGCTGCCGACCAGGTTCTTGCCCTGGGCGGTATTGATGCCGGTCTTGCCGCCGACCGAGCTGTCCACTTGGGCCAGGAGCGTCGTCGGGATCTGGATGAAGTCGATGCCGCGCAGGACGATGCTGGCAGCGAAGCCGGTGAGGTCGCCGATCACGCCGCCGCCCAGCGCCAGAATCATGCTGCCGCGCTCGATCCGTGCCTGCAGCATGCGGTTGGCGAGATCCTCCAGATGCTGGAAATCCTTGGTCGCCTCACCCGGCGGCAGCACGATCGATTCCTGGCGGATGCCGGCGGCCTCGAGGCTGCGCACCAGCTCGTCGAGATAGAAGCGCGCGACGGTGGCGTCGGTGACGATGAGCGCCCGGCGATCCTTCAGCCGCGGCGCGATCAGGCCGCCGGCGCGCGCGATCAAGCCGCCGCCGACGAGTATGTCGTAGCTGCGGTGGCCGAGATCGACCGCGACGCGGCCGATCTCGCTCGCCGGGGCGGAAGAGGTGACGCTGCTCATGAGGAGGCGGCCCGGCGTCCTTCGCCCGTTTCGGTCTGCCGGTCCGAGGGCGGCGTGAAGTCGGCGAGGGCGGCGAGGACGCGCTCGAGCGTCGCGTCGGGCGGCCCATCCTGGCTGTCGACCGTCAGGTCGGCCTCGGCATAGATCGGATAGCGGGTGCTCATCAGCTCGGCGAGCTTGGCGCGGGGATCGTCGACCTGCAGCAAAGGCCGGTCGCCGCGCCGCCCGGTGCGACGCACCAGGAGATCGAGGTCGGCGCGAAGCCAGACCGAGATCGCCTTCTCGCGAATGACGGCACGGGTGCGCGGGTCCATGAAGGCGCCGCCGCCGGTCGCGAGCACGAAAGGCGGGCTTTCGAGCAGGCGCAGGATCACCCGGCGCTCACCGTCGCGAAACGCCTGCTCGCCATGGCGGGAGAAGATCTCGGGGATGCTGCAGCCGGCCGCCTGCTCGATCTCGCGATCGGCATCGACGAAGGGCAGCCGCAATCGCTGCGCCAGGCGCCGCCCGATGCAGCTCTTGCCCGCGCCCATCAATCCGACCAGCACGAGCGGCCGATCGACGACCATCTCGCCGCTCATTGCCGACCCGCCCGCGGCACAATAGAATCGCCTGTGCCCGGCCTTTGTAACCGCCGCAGTTTCGCCATAGTCGGACCCTATCACAAAACCCTATTCCTGTCGCAATCCTGCCCCGGCTGGGCATCCTGAGGGGTCGGGCAACCCCCTGGAATCTGCGGGTTTCCTGCCCGATTGGCGCGATCGGCCAATCGCTTCTCGGACTCCCGAACTCGCTTGATCATCGACATCACGCTTCAAGGGTACCAGCCGATGAAAAGACTCCTCGCTATCTTCTTCGCTCTCGTGATTGTCGGCGTCGTCGGCGCCGCCGTGGTGCTTGGCAGCATCACCTTGCCGGCCCCCACCCAGCATATGGAAGTTCCCGTCTCGAATGACCGCCTGGCGCAGTAGCTCTTCGCTCTGCGGCCTTGCTACGGCCGCCCTGCTGATCGGGTTGGGTTTGGGTGCCAGCGGCGCCCGGGCGGACTCGACCGGCCAACCGCTCCAATTGCTGCCGCCTTCCGCGGCAACGCCGGCTGCCGCCTCGTCGGCCGACGGCGTCACGCCGCCCGCCTCGGATACGGCGCCGGCCGCGACCACGATCGATCCGATCGCACCGGCCGCTCCCGGCATCACGGCGCCGACCACCACCGCGCCCACCCTGCCCACCGTCACGACGCCCACCATCACGATGCCGACGATCACGCTGCCGACGGTGGGGGCTCCAGCCTCGCCGGACGCGCCGACGGCACCCTCGGGCATCCAGGTGCAGGAGATCGGCAGTTCCAACAGCTATGCCGGCACGCTCGAGCCCGATAATGGCGGATTGGGCTACGACATGTGGAAGGGCACCTCGGCCCATGATGTCGAGACGCTGCTGCCGCGCATTCCCTTGCCGGGCCCGTCGCCCGCCATGCGCGTCCTCGCGCGCCGCCTGATCCTCTCCAATGCCGAGCCGCCGACCGGCCAGGCCGATCGCGACCTGATGTCGATCCGCGCCGAGCAGCTGGCGCGCCTCGGCAATCTCGCCGACATGGAAGCCTTTCTCGCGGTGGTCCCGGCCAACAGCAAGGACCCCTCCCTGACCGCCTTCCGGCGCGAGGTGCTGTGGCTCAAGGGCGATGTCGACGGCGCCTGCGCCCAGGCCGCGGCCGACATGGCGGTGATGCCGAGCGATGTCGATCTCAACCGCCAGCAGCTGCTCTGCCGCGCCGCGAGCGGCCAGACCAAGGAAGCCCAGCTCGGTATCGACATGCTGCGCGAGCAGGGTCAGTCCGATCCCAAGCTGGTGATGCTGGTCGACGCGCTGGGCGGGGCCAAGGGGGCCAAGCTGCCGACCGATCTGCCGCCTTCCCCGATGCTCTATGCCCTGATCAAGAAGGCCAATCTGGCCGTGCCGCCGGAATGGGCAGGCACGGCGACGCCGGCGCTGCAGGCGCGCCTCGCGGCCGACGAGACGCTCGATGCGGTGGCGCGGATCACGGCCGCCGAATCGGCCTTCATCGCGGGCGCGATGCCGATCGACCTGGTGAAGCAGCTCTATGGCAGCCAGGACGTGAGCCCGACCCAGATCGACGCGCTCCTGGCGGCGGAAGACAAGGATGACGGGCCGATCGGCCATGCCCAGCTCTATCAGGGCGCGCTGCGCACCGAGCAGCCCGCCCATCGCGCCCAGATCCTGCAGCGCGCGCTCGAGATGGCGCGGCGCTTCGGCGGCTATCCGACCGCGGTCGCGGCCAACGAGACCCTGCTGCAGCAGCTGATGCCGGCACCGGAGCTCGCCTGGTTCGCGGGCGATGCCGGCCGCGTCTTCTATTATCTGGGCCAATATGAGCGGGCGCAGGCTTGGCTCAATATCGCGCGCAACCGGGCCGAGGCCGATGCCCAGGCGCGCAACGCGGTACCGACCTTGTCCTTGTTCGCGCAGATCGCGGGCGCCGGCCAGAAACTGGCCTGGGCACCCGACGCGGTCGAGCAATGGCGCGCGGCGCAGGAGAAGGCGGGCGATCCGGATGCGGCGCTGCGGGCGGCGCGGCTCTTCGCCATTCTTGCGGCCCTGGGCGAGCCCGTTGGCGATCAGTGGCGCCAGATGGCGGAGACCGCGCAGGCCTCCACGACCTTGCCGGATCTGACCTTGGTGAATCGGCTCGATGCTGCCGCAGCCGCCGGCCGTCATGGCGAGGTGGTGCTGCTGTCCCTGGTTCTGATGGGGCCGACCGGTCCCGCGGGCGCTCATCCGCTCGTGGTCAACCGTGTCCTGTCGGCCCTGAATGCGAACGGTCTGCAAAGCGAGGCGCGGGCCATTGCCTTCGAAACCGTCATCGCCAACGGCATTTGACCGGCGTCGGGGTTTGCGCAAACCGGAACCGCCGTCGATCAAGGAGCTCGAGGCCTTTCTCGAGATGCTTTCGGCCGAGCGCAACGCGGCGCTCAACACCCGCATGGCCTATGCGCGCGATCTTCGGGATTTCCAGGGTTTCCTGACGCGGCGCCGGGCGACGCTCCCTGCCGCCGATGCTGATTCCATCCGCGCCTATCTGGCCCAGCTCGACGGCGCCGGCATGGCGCCGCGCACCGCGGCCCGCCGGCTCTCGGCCCTGCGCCAGTTCTATCGCTTCCTCGCGGCCGAAGGCTGGCGCAAGGACGATCCGACCCTGGCGATCGACGCGCCCAAGCTCGGCCGCCCCTTGCCCAAGATTCTGAGCGAAGAGGAAGTGGTGCGCCTCCTCGAGGAAGCGGCGAAACTGCCGGGGGCGGAGGGCGCGCGGCTCGTCACCATGGCGGAGCTGCTCTACGCGACGGGATTGCGCGTGAGCGAGCTGGTGAGCCTGCCGCTCGCCGCCGTGACCCGCGACCAGCGCGTGCTGGTGGTGCGGGGCAAAGGCGGCAAGGAGCGGGTCGTGCCCCTGAGCGAGCCGGCGCTCGATACGCTCAAGATCTATCTCGAACGGCGGCGCGAGTTCCTGCAAGGGCCGCCCGACCGGCCGGCGCCCTCGCCCTGGCTCTTCCCGTCGCGCGGCAAGTCCGGGCATCTGACTCGGGTGCGCGTCTCCCAGCTGCTCAAAGATTTGGCAGCCAAGGCCGGCATCGATCCGGCCCGCGTCTCGCCCCATGTGCTGCGCCATGCCTTCGCCAGCCATCTCCTGGGCCATGGCGCCGATCTGCGCAGCCTGCAGAAACTGCTGGGCCATGCCGACATCTCGACCACGCAGATCTACACCCATGTCGCGGGCGAACGCCGCCAGACCCTGGTCCGCGACCATCATCCCTTGTCCAAGACCCGCAAGGGCGGCTAAGGCGGATTCCGGGTCGCGGCCAGACCGCCGGCCAGCGGCGCGCGCGATTTATTCTCGACCCAATCGGATTGACAGGTTGGGGTTCCTGCCGCCATCTAGGCCGCCTTTCGAGGGGCCGTCCGGCGTTACCCCGAACCCCCGTCGCACCGCCATTTTTTCTGACTGAGGAGCCAGGACCATGAGCTTCAAGATCGTCGACCAGGCGCAAGCCCGTCTCAACCGCAGCGAGCTGGCGGTACCGGGCTCCCAGCCGCAACTCTTCGAGAAGGCCGCCAAGTCGGCGGCCGACGTGGTGTTCCTCGATCTCGAGGACGCGGTGGCGCCGGACGACAAGGCCCAGGCGCGCAAGAACATCATCCAGGCGCTGCATGACATCGACTGGGGCACCAAGACGCTCTCGATGCGCATCAACGGCCTCGACACCCATTACATGTATCGCGATGTGGTGGATGTGATCGAGCAGGGCGGCGACCGGCTGGACATGATCATGATCCCGAAGGTGGGCACGCCCGCCGACGTCTATGCGGTCGACATGCTGATCACGCAGTGCGAAGACGCGATGAAGCGCAAGAAGCGGTTGGGCCTTGAGCTCATCATCGAGACGGCACTCGGCATGCAGAACGTCAATGAGATCGCGGGCAGCTCGAAGCGGCTGGAGTCGCTCCATTTCGGCGTCGCCGATTACGCGGCCTCGACCCGCGCACGCACGACCGTCATCGGCGGTCCCAACAAGATGTATGGCGTCTTGACCGACAAGGAAGGCGACAAACCCCGCGACTTCCATTGGGGCGACATGTGGCATTACGCGATCGCCCGCATCGTGGTGGCCGCGCGCGCCAATGGCCTGCGTCCGCTCGACGGCCCCTTCGGCGATTTCTCCGATGCCGAGGGCTTCAAGGCCCAGGCCTATCGCGCGGCGGTGCTGGGCTGCGAAGGCAAATGGGCGATCCATCCCTCGCAGATCGCGCTCGCGAACGAGGTCTACAGCCCGTCCGAAGCCGAAGTGACGCGCGCCAAGCGCATCCTCGAGGCGATGGCGCAAGCCCAGCGCGAAGGCAAGGGCGCGGTCGCGCTGGACGGCCGCCTCATCGACATCGCGTCGATCCGCCAGGCCGAGGTGCTGGTCGCGAAAGCGAAGCAGGTGGCGGCGGCGAAGTGACGGATTGGGTGTAGATGGTCCCCTCCCCCTATTTCAGGGGGGTTAGGGAGGGGGCTGACTCGGTCGATGATGCAGGAGAGATGCAGCTCTCGCGGTTGCATTGATCTGCTATCGAGACTTCACCCTCCCTAGCCCTCCCCGCAAGGGGGAGGGGATAAGAAAAGGTTCCCCACTTTCGTCAGCCGATAATCTTCAGGCTCTTCGGGTAGGGCGTGAGGTAATCGAAGCCGGTCTCGGTGACGACGATGGAATCGCCCACCCGGGCGCCATAGCTGCCGACCACGGTGAGACCGCCATCGACGGCGAAGGTCATTCCCGGTTGGAGCTTCGTCTTGTCGCCATGCTTGAGCTCGGGACGCTCGAGGATGGAGGTTCCGACGCCCCGCCCGGTGCGATAGGTGGGCGCGAATCCCGCCTCCTGATAGACCGCATCGGCGATCTTATGGACCTCTTCGGCGACGACGCCCGGCCGGATGGCTGAGAGCGCCGCGGCCTGCGCCTTCAGCGCGACCTCGTAAAGCCGCGCCTGCTCATCGGTCACCGACCCGACGAAATATTCGCGATCGAAGCCGAGGCAGTAATTCTTGAACTTGGCGATCTCGCAGAAGCAGAGATAGATGGGGTCGCCCTTCTGCAGACGGCGCAGCGTCGAGCGGCGATGAACCATGCAGGTGTCTTCGCCCGATTGCAGGATCTGCAGATTGTGAATCATCGGCGTCTCGAACGGGCCCGTATCGCCGGCCAGGAGCTCGGCGGCCTTGCGGGTGCCGCCATCGATGATCGCCAGTGCCACCTCGTATTCCGGAACGCCGGCGCCGATCACCTTTTCCGCGGCCGCGGCCATGGCGGTCGCCACCCTGCCGGTATCGCGCATGATCTTCAGCTCGTCCGCATCCTTGATCATGCGCATCGCATCCAGGATCGGATTGAGATCGACCTTCTCGATCTGCGGCCATTCCTCCTGGAGGAAGCCGGCGATCACGCCCGGGATCTTGAAGGCATCGACGGCGATGCGCTTGACCTTGTCTTTCGCGACGGCCTCTCTCAGCGGCCCGCGCCACTCGCCTTTGACGCCGTCCATCCAATCGCGGATGTCGGGCACGGCGCTCATGCGCTGCGCCATCTCGAGCTCGAGAATCGGCGTGATGACCACCGGCTTGGCGCCGGCCGGAATCCAAAGCAGCGTCGGCCGACCCGCCGCCGCCAGCCCCGAATAACCCCAGAAGCCGGACAGATAGAAGATCGCGTCCGGATCCGAGATCAGCGCCGCGTCCAGCTGGCGTTCGGCAAGCCTCTGTTGCAGTTGAGATATCCGGCGCAGGAAGGATTTCGCCATGGGTTGGCCTTCTCTTCAATGGGAAGTTGTTATGCCAACTGTATACATCATGGAATTATTCTCGGTCAACGCCGGGCGGGCCGTCGAGAGAGAACCGGATCAAGACCACGGCAGCCTGGCGACCTCATCCTCACCATGAGAAAAATTCCATATATCATCGGCGTTTTTCGAGAATCTGCCGAGTGTACTGCGGCGTTGTACCGGTCAGGTCTCGGTCGGGATTTCTGAAGAGAGTCTCTCCAAGCTGCATACAGCATGAGCGATTCGGCTTGACTGACGGAGTGTCATTGATACGATGAAAGAGCCGAAGCCACCCGTATCTGGTAAAAATCAGCCAAATATGGCAGCTAGGACGCGCGAGCCACGGGAAGGATCGCGAAGTAAAAATACAAACTGTATGCACCTACAGAACATGGGAGGGTTGGCATGATTTCCGGAAAGAAATACGCCTTCGGGCATCGGATAGGGCGGCGCGGTTTTCTCAAGGCAGGCGCCGCGGCGGCAGCGGCCCTCGCCATGCCGACGATAGGATTGTCGCGCAAGGTCCAGGCCGCGGGCCAATTCGCCGGCCAGACGCTGAGGGTGTTGACCTGGACCGACGAGAGTGGACAGGCGGCGGTCGCCAACATCATGCGGCCGTTCGAGGCGCAGACCGGCGCCAAGATCATCGCCGACCTGACCGGCGCCACCTCCGAGATGGTGGCCAAGATCAAGGCCTCCGCATCCAATCCCCAATATGACCTCGTGATCCTGTCCGGCGTCGGCGCCATCGAGCTGGCCAAGCAGGGGCTTCTGGATAAGCCGGACCCGGACAAGATTCCGAACCTGGCGAAGGTCGCGCCCGACCTGCGCTTTGGCGGCGATGGCTATGCCGTCGGCTATCTCCTCTCGACGCAGGGGCTGATGTACAGCTCGGCGCGGGTCAATCCCGCCCCGACAAGCTGGAAGGCGCTGTGGGACGATCGCTATGCCCAAAAGATTTTCCTGCCGCCGCCGCAATGGGTCGAGGCGATGGAGCTGACCCTGGTCGCCATCCACTTCGCCGGCGCCACGGTGGAGAAGCCGGACGCCGGCTTCGATCTGCTGAAGCAGCTCAAGAGTCGCGTCGTGACCTTGGGCGAGAATCCCCCGCAGGTCGCCGAGCTGTTCAGGGCCGGGACCCTGGATGTCGGCGGCCCGACCTCGCCGCTCTATTACCCGGGAACCCTCTCGAATCCCGATTATGCGCTCAACATCACGCATGATCTCGAGGAGGGCTTCTATTTCGATCCGCAATTCATGGTCATGCCCAAGGGTCATCCGGGCAATGCCGATGCGGTTCTCGCTCTCATGAATTACGCGCTGGATGCGGGCGTCCAGGCGAAGATGGTGGGGTCCGTCGCCTACGGCACCTTGAACCAGGATGTCGTTCTGCCGCCCGACGTCCTGAAGCGGCCGGGCATCGTCTCGCCCGAGCTGATCAAGAAGCGGGGCATCTCCATCAATCAGCCCTATCTCGCGGAAGTCCGCGCGGATTGGATCCAGCGCTACACCGAAATCTTCGGCATGTAGCGGCGCTGACCCGAATCGCTCCTCATTTCCGGCGCTCGATAGCCCGCCGATCCTGTAGCTTGAAGTCACAGGATCGGCGGGCCTCTCCGGCGACCTCGCTCCGGGCCTCCCGCTGCTCCGGCAAACTCCCTATGGCGGCTATCGCGGATAATCGTCAGGGATCGTGAGGTGAGCGTGACCCCGGCATTCGAGATCAGGAATCTCGCGAAATCCTTCGAGCAAGGCTCGGTGATTGCCGTCGACGATGTCTCGTTGGCGGTGCGGCCCGGGGAGATCCTCTCCATCCTGGGCCCATCGGGTTGCGGCAAGACCACGATCATGCGGATCATGGCGGGGCTCGAGCGGGCCGATGCCGGCGACGTCCTGCTCGAAGGGCGATCGATTCTTCATGTCCCGCCGCACAAGCGCAATGTGGGGTTGGTGTTCCAGGATCTTGCGATCTTCCCCCACAAGAATGTGCGCGACAATGTCGGCTTCGGCTTGCGCATGAAAGGCGTGGCCGCCCCCGAAATGCGCCGGCGGGTCGACGAGGCGCTGCGGCTGGTGGAGCTTCCGCCGGCGACATTCGCATCCCGGATGCCGAACGAGCTCAGTGGCGGACAACGTCAGAGGGTGGCGGTGGCGCGAACCATCGTCGTCGAGCCCTCGGTCATCCTGTTCGACGAGCCGATGGCCGCGCTCGATCGCCGCCTTCGCGACCGGATGGCGATCGAGCTTCGCCGGATCCAGAAGCAGCTGAATCTCGCCGCCGTCTATGTGACCCATGATCAGGAGACGGCATCGATGATGTCCGACCGGATCGCGGTCATGCTCAATGGCAAGCTCATGCAGGTGGGAACGCCTCTCGAGGTGTATCGTAATCCGGCGAACCGTTTCGTCGCCGACTTCATCGGCGATATGAGCTTCATCCCCGCGACGGTCCTGGGGTCGGCGGCGGGGCAAACGCGGCTGAACGTCTTCGACAGTGTGATGGCCCTGCCGTCGGATCGCGTGCCGGCGGGAAGCGAGGTCACGCTCGGATTGCGGCCCGAGCATATCGTGGTCCGCCTCGAGAAAGCTTCCGATGCGATCCTGCAGGGCCGGATGAAGACCACCTATTTCGCGGGCGGCAGCTTCGTTCATCGCATCCTGCTGCCAGACGGTTCGGAAGCGACCGCCCGATCGACGAAGGACGAATTCGCTCCCGGCGCCGCCGTCTGGGTATGCGCGGCGCCTGACGATATTCGCGTGCTTGGGAACTGAGATGGACCGGGCGACGATTCCACCGGTCTCCAGCCAGGACGCGCCGGCGGGACCAAGGCCCTGGCTGCTGCTGCTGCCGGCGGGCGTCTTTCTGGGATTTCTGGTGATCGCCTCGCTCCTGATCCTGCGGCTCAGCTTCGGCGTGAAAGGCGCGGAATGGGCCACATGGTCGCTCGACAGCTATCGGGCGATCTTCAGCTCCCTCTATCTGAGATCGATTCTCTTGACATTCCGGCTGTCGATCGTCAGCGCCGCGGTGACGGTGATATTGGCGCTCCCCGTCGCGATGTTCATGGCCAGGGTGACGCAAGCGCATATCAGGCGACTGCTGCTGCTCGTGCTCCTGCTTCCCTTGCTGATGAATCTGGTGCTTCAGAGCTATGGCTGGCTGGTTCTCCTGGCCCCGGACGGCCTCCTGAATCGCGGCCTGCGCACCCTGGGACTGACCGAGCGGCCGATCCTCTTTCTCTTCAATGAGAGCGGCGTGATGCTGGGCATGGTCCAGACCGCCTTTCCCCTGGCGGTGCTTCCGATCGCGAATGCCTTCAAGACCATCCCGTCCTCCCTCGAGGAGGCCGCCGCCCTGCTCGGCGCCAATCGGCTGCGCGTGATCTGGCACATCATGCTGCCGCTCGCGGCACAAGGCATCATCGCGGCCTCGCTGCTCGTGTTCGCCTTCAATGTGAGCGCCTTCGTGGTGCCTTTCCTGCTCGGCGGACGGCGCGTATCGATGCTGGCCCTGCTGATCCGGGACCAGATGGGACCGCTGTTGAACTGGCCGTTGGGCGCCGCCAACTCGGTGGTCCTCGTCGTTCTCGCGCTCCTGGTCCTGACCGCCTATCAAACCCTCGCGCGCCGGAGGCAGGTCCGATGATCGCGCGCGGGGGAAGGGTCGAGCCGATCCTGCTGGGCGGGATCACGGCCATCCTGCTTCTGGTCATGCTCTCGCCCATCCTGACGGTCGTGGTCATGTCCCTGACGGATGCTCAGACATTGCAGTTTCCGCCGCCCGGATTCAGCTTCCGCTGGTACCAGTCGGCCTGGAACCTGATCGCCGACCCCTCCGACGGCAGCCGGTTCCGCGAGGCCCTGACGACGAGCCTTTCGATCAGCCTCGTCGTCATGATCCTGTCCGCCCTGGTCGGAATTCCGGCGGCCTACGCGCTGGTCCGGCATGAGTTCCGCGGGAAATCCGCGGTCGAGGTCCTGGTGGCACTGCCGCTTGTCTTTCCCCTGGTCGTGCTCGGCATCTCGTTCCTCGTCATCGTCAGCGAGCTGGGTATCGAGCTCGGATTCCTGCGCATCGTCGTTGCCCATGTCATTCTGGCTTTGCCCTTCGTCATCCGGAATTGCGTGGCCTCGCTCTCGGCGCTGCCCCTTTCCCATGAGGAAGCCGCGCGGACCCTGGGCGCGAACTGGTGGCGGACCCTGAGGGAGATCGTCCTTCCGGCGATGCGTCCAGGCATCATCGCGGGGATGCTGCTGGCCTTCATCGTCTCCTTCAACGAATTCACCGTTGCCTACTTCCTCTATACCGTCGATGTCTTTCCCTTGCCCGTGTGGCTCTTCTCGAAGAGCAACACGAGCCTGGATCCGACGATCTTCGCCCTGTCGAGCGGCGTGATCGTCCTGGACTTTGCCTTGATCTGGATTCTGGACCGCCTGGTGGGCCACCAGGGCGTGACCGTCTGAAGCGAGCGGCTGAAACGAACGGCCATCGTCATTGAACGTCAGAGGAGTAAGGGCATGGGGCCCCTGGTCGAACCCGTCACTTCCGCCGAGCGGTTGCCGCCGCAAACGGACGTCATCATCGTCGGCGGCGGCATCATCGGCGCGAGCGCGGCATTTTCCCTCGCCACGCGTGGCGTCAATGTCGTTCTGTGCGAAAAAGGCCATATCGCGGGCGAGCAATCCAGCCGGAACTGGGGCTGGTGCCGGCGCACGGGCCGCGACCCGCGCGAGCTGCCGCTGGTCGTCGAGGCGCTCAAGCTCTGGCCATCGATGCATCAGCTGGTCGGCGAAGATGTCGGCTTTCGCTCGACGGGCATTCTCTATGTCTGCGATTCGGATGCCGATATTGGCCGGCGCGAAGCCTGGCTGAAGCTCGCCGGCGATCTCTCGCTGGACAGCCGCATGGTCGCAGGCCCGGAACTCGAAGCCCTGCTCCCGGGCGCGACGCGGAAATTCCGCGCCGCCCTCTATACCCCCAGCGACGGACGTGCCGAACCGGAGAAGGCGGCACCCGCGATCGCCAGGGCGGCCGCGCGGAAGGGCGCCACGATCCTCACCGGCTGCGCCGTGCGCGGCATCGAGACCTCGGGCGGCCGCGTATCGGGCGTCGTGACGGAGAAGGGCCGGATCGGATGCGGGGCGGTCGTGCTCGCCGGCGGGATCTGGTCGCGGCTTCTTTCTCAAAGCCTCGGGATCCGCTTGCCGCAGCTCGCCGTGCGGGCCTCCGTCATGAGGACGGCACCGGTCGAGGGTGGACCCGAGGTCGCGGCTTGGACCCCCGGCTTCTCCTTACGCAAGCGTCTCGATGGCGGCTATACGGTCGCGAACGGTTCCGCCAACCGCTATGACATCGTTCCCGCCAGCTTTCGATATCTCGCGGATTACTTCCCGGTCCTGAAAATGGAATGGCGGCACCTGCAACTGCGCTTCGGTGCGCGATTCTTCGAGGAGTGGCGGTTGTCACGCCGATGGGACTCCGACGAGGTTTCCCCCTTCGAGAAAGTGCGGGTCATGGATCCGCCGCCGGTCGGGCGCCAACTCGAGGATGCGCGCCGGGCGCTGGAGCAGGCTTTTCCCGTCTTCAAAGGCGTTCCCATCGCCCAGCAATGGGCCGGGTTGATCGATGCCTTGCCCGATACCGTTCCGGTCATCTCGCCCGTCGACCGCCTGCCGGGGTTCTTCCTCGCCACCGGTTTCTCCGGCCATGGCTTCGGCATCGGGCCGGCCGCGGGGCATCTGGTCGCCGATCTCGTGACCGGCACCACGCCGATCGTCGACCCGACCCCTTTCCGCTATTCGCGGTTGATCGACGGGACTCGGGCGAACCCCTACACTGGCGTTTGATCGCAATCGGGCCACGACAAGAGCGGCGACATGAAAGAACGTGATACGGCGGCCGTCATACGGGGGAAGGCTGGAGCCGACAAACGGAAGCCCGCGATTGCGCCGCGAGGGCTCTCCGCCAGCATCTATGAGGAGTTGCGCGAACGGATCTGCCTGCTTCGCTATCCGCCTGGCGATGTGCTGCGCGAGACGGAGCTGGCGAACGAGTTCGGGGTCAGCCGGACGCCGGTGCGCCAGGTTCTGCAGCGGCTGGAGTTCGAGGGTTTCGTCGAGACCAAGAACGGTGTCGGCACGATCGTCACCGGCGTCGATTTCAAGCAGTTCAAGGATGTCTATGAGCTTCGCCTGCGCCTCTGCGAGATGATCGGGCAGTTGAGCGCGCGTCCCTGTACCGACACCGACCTTTCGGCGATGAAGGCCTTGTACGAGCGGGCGCAGAAACTGCGGTCCAATCACGATACCGAGGAGTTCTGGCGCATCAATCACGAACGCCAGGGGATCGTCGGCAGCCTCACGACCAATGCCGCCCTGCGCCAGGTGTTCGATCTCTTCTATTACCAGACCTCCCGTGTCTGGTTCCGGCTGGCTGGCGAGATGTGGGAGGAACAGGTCGAGGAGCTCTGCACCGAGCTGACCGACATCATTCGCGCCATGCGATCGGGCGATACGCAGGCCATCGCCTATGCCGAGCGCAACCATCTCTGCTTCTACATGGTCCTGATCGGGCGGTATGTCAGCGGCCAGCGTCCCGTGCCGGAATGAGGCGGGCACGCTCCCATCGTCACCCCCGCGAAAGTGGGCCCCCTGTCGATCCAACGGTGTCGGTTGAGGGTTGGGTCCCCGCTTTCGCGGGGATAACCATTTATGCGAATGCGCCCTACAGCGGCTTCGGGTCGATGAAGCGCTTCAGCACGTTGCCCGTGATCCGCGCCACATTGTTCTTGAAGCCGTTATGGCTGAGGCTGCCGGCCCAGGCGATGGAGCCGGTGGAGAAGACGGCGCCCCCCTTGGGCGTCTCGAAGAAGACCATGTCGCCGCGGACCTTGGGCTCCTCGATGCCGTCGATGCCGGGATAGGTCGAGATCATCTCCTCGGGCGTCAGCACATAGACGTTCGAATGCAGCTCCGAGGAGGCCAGCAGCAGCGCGTGCGGCGGGGTGCCCTGCTTCGGATCGACGATGTCGAGCTCGAGGCCCGCGGCCCCGCCGCCGACCACGCCGAAATCGCCGATCTTCTCGTCCTTGCCGACCCCTTCGAAGATGAAGGACGCGCGCGGATCGAAGCTGCCGGGGAGGCGGCGATACCAGGAGGATTCGTCGAAGCCCTCCGAGCCGAAACCGATGCCCACCAGCTGCTGCGGCGGAATGCCGTTGTTGCGCCAGAGGCCGCTGAGCTCGCCGGTGAAGCTCAGATGATATTCGCCGGGCTCGGCGATCCAGGTGCGCGTGCCGTTCTCCGCGCGCCGGATCTCGATCACGCCGGGCAGGCTGTTATGCCAGGCGATGCGCCAATAGAAGCCGTTGCCGCCCATATAGATCAACCGCCCGCCGCGGCCGAGATAGGCCTCGACCGCGCGCATCTGCGCCAGCGAGTGATACTCAGGATGAGAACCGGTGACGATGCAGCGGTAATTCTCCAGGAGCGACAGCCCCTCCTGATGCAGCATCTCGTCGGTGATGACGTCGAAGGGCTGATGGATGCCCTCGAGCCAGTCGGTGATATGCAGGTCGGCGCCGAAGTTCCACAGCGAATGGCGCGGCCGCGTGTTCAGCACCGGCCGCAGCCGCGAGCTGTAGCAGGAGCCAGAGCCGTCGCTATGGACGTCATAGGTCGAGACGCCGAGCTCGCGGCGGGCATTGAGCGTGACCTCGGTCTGGCCGAACTCCAGCAGCGCGCCGTAGCAGATCTCGGCCAGCACATCGTCCCAGCCATGATGGCTGTTGGCATAGGCCATGTAGGAGGCGTTGGCGGCGAGGAACGCGACCGGCGCCGTCGCCTTGCCCTTGGGCGGCAGCACGAAGAAGGTGACGAAGGCGAGCTGCTCATAGCGCTCGCCGCAGCTGAGCTTCACCGCATAGACGCCCGAGCGCATCTCGGCCGTGATCGGAACCTCGAAATCCGTCGACCAGCCGGCGTCATAGAGATCGTCGTCATGGAAATGGATCGCGCCGTAATGCTCCGGCTTGTCGGTCCAGCGCATCGCCTCGCCGCTCCAGGCGGCGCCCTTCATGGCACGGGTCGGGAGATTGATCGTTTCGCCATCGAGCCTGTTGACCGAAAGATCGACCACGCGCGTGGTCGGGATCTCCTTGGCGAAATCCCAGGCACCGACCACGTCGGCCGCCAGCAGCGGCGGGATGCCGAATTGCAGCGCCTCGATCTCGTCATCGCGCAGCACGCGTGCGGCCAGCCGCGGCGCCTCGATCTTGCCGTTGAAATG
>NZ_JBOHKS010000174.1:0-7687 GCF_050729195.1 Hypericibacter sp. | reverse complement strand
CCCCCGCGAAGCGGGGGAGGGGATATGATTTCAGAATACCATTCCTTCCTTCACCGCGCGGATCGCATCGCGCGCGAGCTGGTCGGCGCGTTCGTTTTCGGGGTGACCGGAATGGCCGCGGACCCATTCCCACTGGATCTGATGCGGCGCGACCGCGGCTTCGAGGCGCTGCCAGAGATCCACATTCTTGACCGGCTTCTTGTCGGCGGTCTTCCAGCCGCGTTTCTTCCAGTCGATGATCCAGCGCGTGATGCCGTCCTTGACGTAGGTGCTGTCGGTCGAGAGCGTCACCTGGCAGGGACGGCGCAGGCTTTCGAGCGCCATGATCGCCGCCATCAGCTCCATGCGGTTGTTGGTGGTGGGATTCTCGCCGCCCGACAATTCCTTCTCGGTCTCGCCATAGCGCAGCACGGCGCCCCAGCCGCCGGGCCCGGGATTGCCGCTGCAGGCGCCGTCGGTGAAGATCTCGACCCGGAGTTTGGCTTTCTCTTTCGGCGCCGCGTCTTTGGGCTTCGCCGCCGCTGCCTTGGCGCTCACGGCTCGAGCCCGTAGGCGCTGGGCCCGCGCAGGCCCGCATGGAAGCGCAGCTTGTCCAGATATTCGCGCGGATCCTTCGGCTTCACGAAGGCCCCCGGCGGATGATTGAGCCAGTCATAAAGCCGCGTCAGCAGGAAGCGCAGCGCGCTGCCGCGTGCCAGCATCGGCAGCGCGTCGAGCTCGTACTTCGAGACGGGCCGCGTCTTGCGATAGGAGGCGATCAGCATCCGCGCCTTGGTCACGTTGAAGGAACCGTCGGACTCGAAGCACCAGGCATTGAGGCAGACCGCGAGGTCGTAAGCATAGGCGTCGTTGCAGGCGAAATAGAAATCGATGATCCCCGAGAGCCGGTCGCCCAGGAAGAACACATTGTCGGGGAAGAGATCGGCATGGATCACGCCCGCGGGCAGATGCCTGGGCCAATGCGCCTCGAAACCCTCGATCTCGCGGCGAATCTCCTCGGCGAGACCGGGGCTGACCTCGTCGGCGCGATCCTTGGTCGCCTCATAGAGCCGCCGCCAGCCCACTACTGAGAGGTCGTTGGCGCGCCGGAGAGCGTAATCGGCGCCGGCGAGATGCATCTGCGCCAGTGCCGTGCCGAGCAGCTGGCAATGGCGCGCCATGGGGCGGCGCGGCCACATGCCGTCGAGGAAGGTCACGATCGCGGCCGGGCGCTTGCAGAGCTCGCCCAGCGCCTCGCCGTCGCGCGCCTTGACGGGGGTGGGGCAGGCGATGCCGCGCGCCGCCAGATGCTCCATCAGCCCGATGAAGAAGGGCAGGTCCTCGCGCCGGACCCGCTTCTCATAGAGCGTCAGGATGAAGCTGGCGCGCTCGGTGGTGAGGAGGAAATTGCTGTTCTCCACGCCCTCGGCGATCCCCTTGCAGGAGACCGGGCGCCCGATGTCGTAGCGGGCGACGAAGGCTTCGAGTTCCTCGTCGGGGACTTCGGTATAGACGGCCATGGGTTCGGGGACCGGCGACGAAAGGGTTGCTGCCGCCGGTGCCGTTCAGGCCCCGGCCATGGCAGAGGAAGGGTGCGGAAGGCTCGAATCGGGACCGTTGGAGCGAGCGATTTCGGACGGTATCATGGCAAGCCCTCACATCCCGTAACGAGCGGAAAAAACAAGCCGATCCGGGCCTTGTGCATCGCGAGAGCGTTCTTTAAAGTCGCCCGACGAACCAGCGCGGTGGCGGCAAAAATTATGCCAGCACGCCACCCATTGGGAAGGGGAACATGACGGAACCGATTCCAGCGCAGAAATCGCCCTACGCGGTCGATGTCACGGCTGGAAAGAAGTATTTCTGGTGTGCCTGTGGGCGCTCCAAAAGCCAGCCATTCTGCGACGGCTCGCACAAAGGCACCGGTCTTTCGCCGGTGGCCTGGGAAGCGCAGGCCACCAAACAGGTCTTCTTCTGCGGCTGCAAGTCGAGCCACAAGAAGCCGTTCTGCGACGGAACCCATAATGCTCTTTAGGCGGATTGCGGCTGCCCTCGCCTTATCGGGGATCCTGTCGCTGGGACTCGCAGCTTGCGGTGGCGCGGACAATCGGGGGCCGCCGCCGCCCTGTCCGCGCATCGTCACGGTCAGCGATGCCGCGCATCTGACGCGCTTCCAGGGACCGGGCCGCGACGTCAAGGACGTCCAGTTCGAGGCCCAGATCGGCGACATCCGCTCGAGCTGCGTCTATATCGTCGAATCCGACAACAAGACCCGCATCGAGACCACCATGCAGGTGCAGACGGTCGCGTCGCGCGGTCCCGCCATGGCGGCCAAGAGCGCGCAGTTCCAGTATTTCGTCGCGATCGCGAAGATCGGGACGGGGCCGCTTGCGCGCCAGGCCTTCGATGTCGAGATCGCGCTCGAAGGTAACGATGTGCGGGCGCAGTCGGTCGATGAGCTGACCCAGACGATCCCGCTGCAATCCGGCGAGAACGGTGACAATTACGCCATCTATGTCGGCCTCGTGCTCACGCCCGAGGAGCTCAAATTCAATCGCGCCGACAGCTCGAGCACGATCGTCGCGCCGTCCTCGCCCTGAGCAAAAGAGTCGCCGCGCCGTCGCGGACGACTCTTCGCTGTTGCAATAGAATCCGGTCTGAAAGAACCGCGCTCGATCGTTTCGAGCGCGGTTTCTTTTCACGCTTGACCCGATCCGGGGCGGGGAGGATGCTTGCGCCCGGTCAGACTACCGCTTGCGGGAGAGACCGCCCCGGACGATCGCGCGCAGCACCATCACGAAGTCGCACGCGAACGATCGGGAACGGCGCCGAAGGAGCAACCGCCCCGGAAACTCTCAGGCAAAAGGACCGCAAGCGGGACGAGAACTCTGGAAAGCAGGCGATCGCGCGGTTGATGATCCGTGCGCCCGTCTCACCGAAGAGGTAGACCGGCGCCCCGATTCCGGGGTCCCTGCCGGCAAATCTTTCAGGTGCCAGGACAGAGGGGGCTTTCGGCTTTGCGCCCGTCGGGCGCGGCCATGAAGCCCGTCATCCGTCCCGCGAAAGCCTGATATGACCTCATCCTCCGATAGCGCCGACCTCAAGACCACGCCGCTTCATGCGCTGCATCTGGCGCTCGGCGCCAAGATGGTGCCCTTCGCCGGCTATGACATGCCGGTGCAATATCCGACCGGCATCCTGACCGAGCATCTTCATTGCCGGGCGGCGGCGGGGCTGTTCGATGTCTCGCATATGGGCCAGTTGCGCCTGACCGGGCGCAATGCCGCGCAGGCGCTCGAAGCGCTGGTGCCGGCCGATATCCAGGCGCTGGAACCGATGCGGCAGCGCTACACGCAATTCACCGACGAGAACGGCGGCATTCTCGACGATCTGATGGTGACCAACGCGGGTGATCATCTCTTCGTGGTGGTGAATGCCGACTGCAAGGATGCGGACCTGGCGCATCTCAAGGCGAAGCTGCCCGGCGTGATCGCGATCAAGCCGCTGCCGGACCAGGCGCTTCTGGCGCTGCAGGGCCCGAAGGCGGTGGCCGTGCTGGCGCGCATGGCGCCGGAGGTTGCGAAGATGAAGTTCATGTCCGCGGCCGAGGTCATGCTCGAGGGCGTTGCCTGTTTCGTCACCCGCTCGGGCTATACCGGCGAGGATGGCTACGAGATCTCGGTCCCGGCGGAGAAGGCCGAGGCCCTGGCGCGGCGTTTGCTGGCGCATCCCGACGTCAAGCCGATCGGACTGGGGGCTCGCGATTCGCTGCGGCTCGAGGCCGGCTTGTGTCTCTATGGCCATGACATCGACACCACCACCTCGCCGGTCGAGGCCGATCTGGTGTGGAGCATCGGCAAGCGCCGCCGCGTCGAGGGCGGATTCCCCGGCGCCGCGCGCATCCAGCGCGAGCTGAAAGAAGGCACGTCGCGCAAGCGCGTCGGCATCCTGCCGGCTGGACGGGCGCCGGTGCGCGACGGCACGGAGCTGATGGCCGGCGACAAGCGCATCGGCAAGGTCACGAGCGGCGGCTTCGGTCCCAGCCTCGGCGGTCCGCTCGCCATGGGCTATGTCGAGACCGCCTTCGCCAAACCCTTGCAGAAACTGGAGGCCATCGTGCGCGGCAAGCCGTTGCCGGTGCAGGTGGCGCCGCTTCCCTTCGTCAAGACCAGCTATTACCGCGGGTAAAAAGAGGAATCTTCATGAGCACGCTGCGTTACACCGAAGAGCATGAATGGATCCGCCTCGAGGGCGATACCGCCACCATCGGCATCAGCGCCTATGCGCAAGAGCAGCTGGGCGACGTGGTGTTCGTCGACCTGCCCCAGCCCGGCAAGAAGGTCGAGAAGGGCAAGGAGGTCGCGGTCGTGGAATCGGTCAAGGCCGCGAGCGAGGTCTATGCGCCGGTCTCGGGCGAGGTGGTCGCGGTCAACAGCGATCTCGCCACCGAGCCCGCGCGGGTGAACAGCGATCCGATGGGCAATGGCTGGTTCGTGAAGCTGAAGCTTTCCAACAAGGCCGAGCTCGACGGGCTGATGGACCAGGCGGCCTATGATGCCTATGTGAAGGGCCTGCACTGATGCGTTATCTGCCGCTCACGCCCGCCGACCGCCAGTCCATGCTGGCGCGGATCGGCGTGCGTTCCATGGACGATCTCTATCGCGACGTGCCGCCCAAGGCGCGCCGCGACAAGCCGGTGGATCTACCCCCGCATCAGGGCGAGCTCGAGGTCGAGCGCGCGGTCGGCGCACTGGCGGCGAAGAATCTCGGCACCGCAAAGGCGCCGAGCTTCCTCGGCGCCGGCGCCTATCGGCATCACGTGCCAGCTGCGGTCGATCACCTGATCCAGCGCGGCGAGTTCCTCACCTCCTACACGCCCTATCAGCCGGAGGTGACGCAAGGCACGCTCGAATATCTGTTCGAGTTCCAGACGCAAGTGGCGCTCCTGACCGGCATGGAGGTTGCCAACGCCTCGATGTATGACGGCGGCACGGCCTGCGCCGAAGCCGTGATGATGGCCAACCGCGTGACGCGGCGGAGCAAGGCCGTGCTGTCGGGGGCGCTCCATCCGCATTACGCCGAGATCACCCGCACCCATGCGCATTTCCTGGGCTTCAAGGTCGAGCAGCCGCCGGCCGATCCCGAAGGCAGGGAGGATCTGGCGAAGCTCGTCGATGCCGACACCTCCTGCGTGGTGGTGCAGAACCCGAACGTGTTCGGCCACATTCAGGATCTGAGCGCGCTCGCCGAGGCCTGCCACAAGGCGGGAGCGCTGCTGGTCGTCGCGGTAACCGAGGTCGTCTCCTTGGGTGCCATCGAGCCGCCGGGCGCCATGGGGGCCGACATCGTGGTGGCCGAAGGCCAGGCACTCGGCAATTCGCTGGGCTTCGGTGGGCCTTATGTCGGTCTCTTCGCGACCCGCGAGAAATTCCTGCGCCAGATGCCGGGCCGCCTCGTCGGCGAGACCAAGGATGTCGATGGCAGGCGCGGCTGGGTGCTGACCCTGTCGACGCGCGAGCAGCATATCCGCCGCGAGAAGGCGACCAGCAACATCTGCACCAATTCGGGCCTCTGCGCGCTCGCCTTCACCATCCATCTGACGCTCTTGGGCGAGGCGGGTTTCCAGCGGTTGGCGGCGCTCAACCATGCGGCCGCCTGCACGCTCGCCGACAAGCTGGTGAAGCTCCCGGGCGTCTCTGTCCTCAACCGCGGCTTCTTCAACGAGTTCACCGTCAAGCTGCCGAAACCTTCGGGGCCCGTTGTCGAGGCGCTCGCCAAGCGCGGCATCCTCGGCGGCGTTCCGGCCTCACGGCTCTGGCCCACGGAAAAATCGCTCGAGAATTTGTTGCTGGTGGCCGCGACCGAAACCAACACGGCGCAGGATATGGACGCGCTCGCCGGCGCGCTCAAAGAGGTGCTGGCATGAGAGTTCCCGCTCAGTCTTGCGAGCAACCCCTCCCCCTACCCCCTCCCGCAAGGGGAGGGGGCGTGGATTTCTGTTGCCACGTCCTCTGCGCTGTCTTCCGCCGAAAAGAAGGGCGAGTTCAGTTTTATTCTCGCCCCCTCCCCTTGCGGGAGGGGGTAGGGGGAGGGGTCCCCGCCCTCGGTGCTGCCAACGGAGCCCACGTATGAACCCCGATCCCATCACCGGCACCTATAGCGGCAATCGCGGCCTGCAGATCGAGGAGCCGCTGATCTTCGAGCAGGGCGAGGAGGGGCGTTGCGGCGTCGATCTGCCCGAGCCTGCGAAGGTCGCGAGCCGCCTCGGCAATCTCGCGCGCAAGAAGCCGGTGGGCCTGCCGGGCCTGTCGGAGCCGCAGGTGGTGCGCCACTACACGCGGCTCTCGCAGAAGAACTACGCCATCGACATGGGGCTCTATCCGCTGGGCTCCTGCACGATGAAGCACAACCCGCGCCTCAACGAGAAGATGGTGCGGCTCCAGGGCCTGGCCGACCTCCATCCGCTGCAGCCGGTCTCGACCGTGCAGGGCGCGCTCGAGCTGATCGACCAGGTGGCGCATTGGCTGAAGACGCTGACCGGCATGCCGGCGGTGGCGATGTCGCCCGGCGCCGGCGCCCATGGCGAGCTTTGCGGCATCATGGCGATCCGCGCGGCGCTCGAGCATCGCGGCGACGCGAGGAAGCGCATCCTGGTGCCGGAATCGGCGCATGGCACCAATCCGGCGACGGCCGCGGCTTGCGGCTATGAGGTCGATCCGATCCCCGCCAACGCCAAGGGCCGCGTCGATCTCGAGGCCTTCCGCGCCAAGCTCGGCCCCGATGTCGCCGGCATCATGATCACCAACCCCAACACCTGCGGCCTGTTCGAGCCCGACATCATCGAGATCGCCGAGGCGATCCATGGGGCGGGCGGCTTCTTCTATTGCGACGGCGCCAATTTCAACGCGATCGTCGGCCGCGTGCGGCCGGGCGATCTCGGTATCGACTGCATGCATATCAACCTGCACAAGACCTTCTCGACGCCCCATGGCGGCGGCGGGCCCGGTGCCGGTCCGGTCGTGCTCTCCGAGGCCCTGGCGCCCTTCGCGCCGGTCCCCTGGGTCGTGCATGGCGCCAAGGGCTTCGATCTGGTCGAGCAGGACCCGAAGAAGCAGGCCTTCGGCCGGCTCAAGGGCTTCCATGGCCAGATGGGCATGTTCGTGCGGGCGCTGGCCTACATGATGAGCCATGGCAGCGACGGGCTGAAGCAGGTGGCCGAGGATGCGGTGCTCAACGCCAACTACATCCTGGCCTCGCTCAAGGACGACATGTCGCCGGCCTTCCCCGGCACCTGCATGCATGAGGCGCTGTTCGACGATCATTTCCTCAAAGACACTGGCGTCACCACGCTCGATTTCGCCAAGGCGCTGATCGACGAGGGCTACCACCCCATGACCATGTATTTTCCGCTGGTGGTGCATGGGGCGCTGCTGGTCGAGCCGACCGAGACCGAGAGCAAGGATTCGCTCGACCGCTTCATCGAGGTGCTGCGCGGCCTGGCGCGGCGCGCCAAATCGGGCGACGCCGCCCATTTCGAGGCGGCGCCGAAGCTGACCCCGCGTCGTCGCCTCGACGAGACGGCCGCCGCGCGCAAGCCGGTGCTGCGCTGGGTCCCGGGCTCGAACACCGCCAAGGCGGCGGAGTAGAGCACCGGGCCGACTTCGGTCTAAGCTGACAGTTTCGAGGCGCGCCGGCCTTCGCAGGCCGGCGC
>NZ_JBOHKS010000173.1:0-56635 GCF_050729195.1 Hypericibacter sp. | reverse complement strand
CACGGCCGGCGAGCGGCACCAGGCGCAGCCGGTTCAGCACCCGGCGCAGCTCCAGGGAGAAATCCTTCCGCTCCTTGTGCAGGAATTCGGGCAGGCGCTTTCCGTCTTCAGGTGTCAGTTGATACATCGCGCGTTCTCGTGGTGATGACCCGACCGGTCACTGGTTTGATGCATCTATGCCGGAATTTTCCCACCCATATCTTTCCCGTCTTGTCCGTCCCGCTTGGCGCCGTCTGATCTGCCCCGGATAGCTGGTCCACTTTGAATGTTAGTTCATGGCTTGGCATCAGGAGGCGCCACCCGGTAGTAATATCCCGCTTGACATTGTTCACTTTTTGTTCTAAATGTAACAACTTTGCTGGAGCGGGGAAGGCCCTGTCCCAGCCCGCACCGATCAGACACTGCTCGAATTTCGGCGTTCAGAACTGCCCTTGGGCGATCTCGCCGGGCCCGTCTCCGCCGCCGTCAGGCGCTTGATAGGCCCTTGTTCCGGGCTTGTTTCTCGAGCACCCCATGAACCGGTTATCGTTTGAAAAATGATTTTTTTCCAATGGGTTGGGAAATTCCGATGCCGGCAACCCTTGAACGGGCCTTGTTCTCAAGCGAATCCGTACCCCTCTAGGATGAAGCGAAATCCATGACATTCCGGAAGGGCAAATCGGGAAACCCCGGCGGCCGGCCGAAAATGCCGGCGGAGCTGCGCGACCTCTGCCGCCGGCATACCGATCTGGCCATCGAGACCCTGATCGACATTTGCCGTGACAGGGACGCGCCGCCGAACGCGCGGGCGAATGCCGCCAATCTGCTCCTCAACCGTGCCTGGGGCAAAGACCCGGCGGCGATGCCCGGCGAGGGCGGCGGGGAAAAGCGCGAGATTGTCGTGAGATGGCTGCGCGACGACGATCCGAAGGACAAGGCGCTCAATCCCCCTCCGGCCAAGTCTTAGGGCATCTTCCGGCGAAGCGGGCACCGGTTCGCCGTGGAAGATGCGACCGAACGGAAGATTCGAGAGCGCCATCCAACCCGTCTTGGTCGGATAGCGCTCCAGAGTCGGGACTCGACGCGACAGCCTCGCGCCGGCGATCGGTCGGTAGATCGCTGTCAGTTCCCGCGCAGCATCGGCAGCTTCAGGCCCTTTTCCTTGGCGCAGTCGATCGCGATCTGATAGCCGGCATCGGCATGGCGCATGACGCCGGTCGCGGGATCGTTGGTCAGAACCCGCTCCAGCCGGCGCGCCGCGTCCTTGGTGCCGTCGGCGACGATCACCATGCCGGCATGCTGCGAATAGCCGATGCCGACACCGCCGCCATGATGGAGCGACACCCAGGTGGCGCCGGACGCGGTGTTCAGCAGCGCGTTGAGGAGCGGCCAGTCGCTGATCGCATCCGAGCCGTCCTGCATCGCCTCGGTCTCGCGGTTCGGGCTGGCGACCGAGCCTGAATCCAGGTGATCGCGGCCGATCACGACCGGCGCCTTGAGCTCGCCCTTGGCCACCATCTCGTTGAAGGCGAGACCGAGCCTGGCGCGCTCGCCCAGGCCCACCCAGCAGATGCGGGCGGGCAGGCCCTGGAACTGGATGCGTTCCCTGGCCATGTCGAGCCAGTTGTGGAGATGCGGGTTGTCGGGGATGAGCTGCTTCACCCGCGCATCGGTCTTGTAGATGTCCTCGGGATCGCCCGAGAGGGCGGCCCAGCGGAACGGGCCGATGCCGCGGCAGAAGAGGGGCCGGATATAGGCCGGCACGAAGCCCGGGAAGTCGAAGGCATCGGCGACGCCGGTCTCGAGCGCCATCTGCCGGATGTTGTTGCCATAGTCGAGCGTCGGAATGCCCATGCGATGGAAATCGAGCATGGCCTTGACCTGCACCGCCATCGATTGCTTGGCGGCCTGGACCACGGCGTCGGGATCGCTCTCGCGCATGCGCTCGGCCTTGTCGAGCGACCAGCCGGCCGGCAGATAACCGTTGAGCGGGTCATGCGCCGAGGTCTGGTCGGTCACGATGTCGGGGCGGACGCCGCGGCGGATCAGCTCGGGGAAGATCTCGGCGGCATTGCCGAGGAGGCCGATGGAGACGGCCTGGCCTTGCGCGGTCGCTTCCTTGATCATGCCCAGAGCCTGATCGAGATTGTCGGCGCGCCGGTCGAGATAGCGCGTCTCGAGACGGCGCTCGATGCGGCTCGGCTGGCATTCGATCGCCAGCATCGAGGCGCCGGCCATGGTCGCCGCCAGCGGCTGCGCGCCGCCCATGCCGCCGAGCCCGCCGGTCAGGATCCATTTGCCCTTGAGGTTGCCGCCGAAATGCCGGCGTCCCACCTCGACGAAGGTCTCGTAGGTGCCCTGCACGATGCCCTGGCTGCCGATATAGATCCAGGAGCCGGCCGTCATCTGGCCATACATCATCAGGCCCTTGCGATCGAGCTCGTGGAATTTCTCCCAGGTCGCCCAATGCGGCACGATGTTGGAGTTGGCGATCAGGACGCGCGGCGCATCGGCATGGGTGCGGAAGATGCCGACCGGCTTGCCCGACTGCACCAGCAGCGTCTCGTCGGCCTCGAGGCTGCGCAAGCTCGCCACGATCCGGTCGTAGCATTCCCAATCGCGCGCGGCGCGACCGATGCCGCCATAGACCACCAGCTCCTGCGGCTTCTCGGCGACGGCGGCGTCGAGATTGTTCATCAGCATGCGCAGGGGCGCCTCGGTCAGCCAGCTCTTGGCGCTGAGCGTGGTCCCGTGCGGGCTCTTGATCTGGCGGTCATTGTCGAGGCGGGGGTTCTGAATCATCGTCATTTTCCTGGTCGTTCGGGCTCTTTATAGGCGAGGGCAGCCGGTCGCGTCGAGACCGGAGCCTTGCCTTGTGTGGGGCTTTCGCGGAAGATCGGGGGACTGATTGCGCCGTCACTCTTGCCATTTGCAGACAACAGGGCGCGCCTCTTTCCGACATTAATAGCGCGCTTTTCCGGCTTCCTGAGAGCGGTGTCCATGGCCGCATCGGTCGAGGAGCGCCTGGCCAAGGTCGAGAGCGACATCGCCTCGATCATGGTGGCGTTGGCGTCGCGTCCAGCTGCCGGTGGCACCGATGCCAAGGCGGCGTCGGGCGGGAAGGATGGCTGGGACAAAGCCGGGGTCCTGATCCAGCTGGTCGGCCCGATCGTCGCCGGGCTGGTGATCTGGTATGTCGGGTTTGCCGTCAAGGATTCGGTCGATATCGCGCTGCACCGGCAGGAGGTCGAGATCTCCTCGGCCAGCGAGATGCAGGCGCTGATCGGCAAGCTTCTGGAGCCCGATGTCGGCGAGGCCGACGCAAGGGCGACCGCGTTGGCTCTCGCAGCCTTCGGTCTGCCTGCCGCCAACATTCTCATTTTCGAGCTGCAAACCGGCAACGCCGGCGCGCGCGTGGGAGCGCAGTCGGGCCTGGGGCTGCTGGTGAGAGCGCATCCCGAGGCGGTCTGCGAAATGTTCCGATGGGTCATTGAGGACGGCCGGCGCTACTACGGCTGGCCGGCGCATCAGGCCGTCATCGAACTCATCGGCCAAGGTCGCTGCCTGCAGGTCCGGCAGGCGCTGATTCGGTTTCAGGCTCTTGTTCCGGACAGTTCGCCCGAGACGGTTGCCAAATTCGCCACCGAGATCGCCACCGATCCGCCGCCCAGCGTAAGCGGTGTCGATGATATGAGAGCCACGATCGATACCGCGCTCGCGGCGCTGAGCGGAACCAAGCCCGCGGCCTCGCCATGAGAGGACCGGCCGCCATCGCCATCCGGCTGCTGGCCGCCCTCCTGATCGTTGGCGCGACCCTGCTGGGGGCGTCTTCGGCCTCGGCCACGATGAAAGGCTGCGATACCGGCGGGGTTTCCGGATTCAAGGTGCTGCTCAGCGATGTGTCGGTTGCAGGTGTGCAGGCCGATCCCGACAAGCTCAGCGACGCCCTCTATTTCGTGCTCGACAGCAAGCTGCAGTCCCTTGCCAATGCGGGGCCCCGGGCGAGCGCTCAGATCGTCCGCTGCCCGGGGCGCCAGCCGCGCATCACGGGCCAGGACTACACCACATCGCTCGTCAAGGCCCTCAACACCGACGATGTGTTGCTGGATATGTGGGGCAGCATCGCGGCGCGGCAGGGAAGCGGGCAGCCGCAGGAAGACGTATGGGTCGCCTACTACCTGATCCCGCTCGCCAATTACGATCCGAATGCGGCGGTGAAGCCGTTGCAGCATGCGAATGTCAGCAATCCGGTGGGACCGCTTTCGGATCCGGTGGCCGATGTGCTGGCGATGTTGGACCAGGGGCCCGGCTTCGAAGCCTATGCGTCGATCGTGCTTGGCATGAAGCTCGCGAAGAACCGCGATTATGACGACGCGCGCTATGCTCTCTGCGCGGCTCGAGCGAGGCTCTCCGCCTTGAACGGCAACGGTGCCGCGCCGAACTCCGATCTGACCGCGCTCAGCGGCTATGTCGGCGACAAGCTGCAACAGAACTATGATGCGGCGATTCACGACGGTCACTATAACGGCGCCATGAAGCAGTTCGGCGATCTCCTGGGGAAGCCCAATGAGTGCCCGGCCGGTTGAACCCACGCGCTGTCGCGCGAGACGATGGCGCCGGTTGACGCTGGTGCTGCTTGCCGTGGCGTCTTTGTCGCTGGTCCTGGTGCCGCGGGCGCAGGCCGGGATGGTCACGGATTGCAATCATCTGCCCGATTTCGAAGGGGCCGATGTCACGACGCTGGTCCTGCAATATGAGTATGCCGGGCGGCCCGGTGACCGGCTCAGCGAGGCCGCGCGCAATCTGTCGCTCCTGATTCAGATGGACTCGCTGCTGACGCAGCTCAAATACCGGAATATCGGGGTCGCGTTCGTCCAGACGGATCCCTATGCCCCCAACCCCTGCACGCCCGAGCGGGTGGCGCAACGGATGATGGGACATATCCCCTCCGGCAAGGGCGTCGTCATTCTTTCCGGCCGGCTGTTCGAGGTCGAGGACCGTCTTTATCTGCAGAGCTCGATGCTGTTTCTGCGCAAGGATGTTCCGGAGGTGCTGAGCCTGCCGGCGAACGCCGATCTGCCGAAGGAAGCGACCTTCACTGCGCGTCTTCCGCAGGCGCCGATCGCCTTTGCGCCGCGTCTCCTCCTCAAGGCGGACATCGAGGCGATCAATGCGCAGTTCCGCCAGGCGATGGTCGTCCGCCAATCCCGTTCCTATGAGGCCCCAGGAACGCCGATCGAGCTTGGGGGCGACATGCCGTTCGCCTATTCGGTGGTCGGCGAGCAGGAGGGCTGGATGTATATCAAGCCCTTCCGCGATTACCCTGGACCGGAGGGCTGGATCAATTTCGGCGACGACACGGTCCATGCCGCGCTGCATCGGCTTCTGCCCGAGCTCGATTATCTCGACGCCACGGTTGCCTATCTGCAATCCCGCATCCGCGGGCCCGAGGGCGGCGCGCCTTCCGCCGGCAAGTTGCTGGAATGGTCGCAGGCGAAGTTCATGCAGTTCGGCGAGATGACCATGAAGGACGGCGCTGCCAATGCGGACCGAACGGCGATGGCCATCGGCCTTGGCATGGTTGGAATCCTCGAGACCGAGCAGAATGGCTGGGGCAAGGAACCCGGCAATGCCAATCCGTTCGGCGCCATGGTCGCGGCCATGCCCTACAGCGCCGATGCGCGCAATCTTGCCAGCCTCGTGGATATTTACAGCTGCTGTCTGGGCGGCGACCGGTCGGTCGAGCCCCAGACGGCGGAGCGCGGCCTGCTCGACGCCCTTTCGGTCGATCCCGGCAGCAGCGTCGCCCTGGCCAATCTCAAGAGCTTCTATCTGCAGCTTCAACGTCTCCCGGACCTGCGCTGGCCGGGCATGGATGAGGCCGCCCTATCGAAGCGGTTGAAGGCGGTGCAAGCGGTGCAGCAGGCCCAGCAACAGCCCTAGGCGTGACCCCAGAGACACACGTCACCGGTCTGCGCAGTTCCATCTGGCGATAAGGCCGGTCGCGCTCCGACTCTGCCGGGTCTAATACTCCGACAGCGTCAGGCCGACATTGTCGGCATAGCCATCATTGGTTCTGCCGGACAGGCGCGTAAACTCCAGGCTCACAACCAGCGCGACGGTTCCCACAGGGACCGGCTCGCTCGCCTCGGCCGGCCACAGCCCCGTCTTGCCCTCGCGCTCCCGCGGACCGACTGAAGGCAAAACGACGCGTCCGAGCGTCTGCTGATTGGCGCCGAGAAATGTCAGCGTGGCGCTGGCGAAATCGCCCTCCTGCCGATAGCCGCCGAGATAGGCGGAGAAGTTCGCCCTGACCGCGTTCCGGTCTATGGCCTCGCGCCATGCTGAATCGACGGCGATGACCTGTTGCAGTCCGCCTGTCGGTTGGCTTCCTGCGCCCGCAAACAGATAGGCTCCGCGATCCGGCGGTCCCATGTCGGTCGGCGAGGGAGAAGCGGCGCCATCCGCGTAGGCGATGATCTGCGCGGAAGCCCCGTCCCCTTGCGGCCGCCAGTTGGCGACCCCGTCGCCCGGCGTTTCGGCGCCAGGATTGAGGACGAGATTGTCCGATAGCCTCACAGCCGCCTGCTGTTCCCATTGCAGGGCCAAGGTCGGCGGCTGGGTCTCTGCGCCTTGGGGCAGGACGGAGATGCCATAGATGCCGTTGGCCGCCGCATCGGACAAGGACAACCGCTCGCCCCTGTCATCGTCCACGCCTTCGGCGACGGTCTTGCCTTCGCGATCAAGCAAACTCAAATGCGCGCGAGGATCGGGCGTACGGACCGCCGTGTAAGTGGGATCTGAAGCAAAGACATAGAGCTCCGGATGGCGCACCACATGCTCGATCGGCTCGCCCGGGTGCGTGACTTCATAGATCTTGTCATGCACCAGGATGGGGATGCGCCGGACGTCGCCGAACACGCTGTTGGCCAGGGTATAGCTGCCCGTGCTTCCCGAGACTCGGACCAGATAATAGACATCCTGATCGAGCCGGACCTCCAGCGGTTCGGTGGCGCAACTGCCACCACCCGGGTTTGCGACCAGCGGGCCCTGCGTATTGTCGGGATTGAGGCGGAACACCTGCAGGTTGATCGGCGAATCGTTGCCATAGATCGAGACCGCGGAATAGGCGGCCAGGAGGACCTGCTCGGCCAATGTAATGTGCGCGCCGCGGACGATGTAATAATCGACGTCTGTCGCCGCATGAATGTTGGCGTCGATCGTCACGCGGGGATCGGTCGACACACCGGCGACAGTGCCGTGAGACAGCTTCAAGGTATAGAGGTATCGCGCCTGCGCCACTTGATCATTGACTTCATACGTGTCCGGCGCGATGACGCGGCCGGTGAAACTGATGCTCAGGTTGTAGGCATTGATATCGGTGCCTTTGAGCGCCAGCCGGAGCGGCCCACCCGGTACGCTGTAAGTAAGGCTATGCCCGGGTGCCAGCGGATTTCCCACCGGAAAGGCGTTATCGGAGACGAGCGCCGGCGTGGCGCAGTGCGCGCCCAGTGAATCGAATGCGAAAACCGATACCGGACCCAGGGCATCGACATAGCTGAGATTGATCGTCGCGGTCGATGCCCCCGGCGCGTTGAAGGCGAAGTAGTCGCGATCGTTGCTGCTGATATTCAGGTTCGGCTGAACGTAGGGCGGCGCTGCGCCGAGGTTCGTGGGAATGGTTTCAAGCGAATTGTTCTCGAACCGGTCATTCACCATCGGAATGCCGTCGGCCGCGCGCCGAACCGCGGCCAGCGCATCGATGACGCGGCTGGCCGGTGCGGTTGCGGGATGCGCGGTATCGACCAGGATCTGGGCGACGTCGTCGCTGTTCAGATTCGGATTGATCGCCTTCATCATGGCGGCGACGCCGGCGACGAAGGGCGCGGAGGCGCTTGTCCCACCGAAGGTTTGGGGTATCGCGATGCCAATCGCCTGCGATATGGGCAATGCTCCGGTCGGGCCCGTGCTCGGTGGATAGGACATGACGGGAAAATTGGTGGGCGCGAAGACCGTCACTCTGGCCCCGAAATTGGAATAGCCCATGGGGCTCAAGGCGGGCGTTTCGCTCACCGCACCGACGCAGATGACATGATCCTCGATGCAGGGGTGAAAGAAGCTGGGATCGCCAACATCGTATCCGGCCGCCGGATTCCCCTGGCCGTTACCGGCGGAGGCGACGAACACCACGCGGCTGCCGCCATCCACGGCGTCCCCGATTGCATTCTTGTCGCGATCCTGAATGCGACAAGGTTGATTGCAATTTCCACCGAAGCTCATGGAGATCACGTCGGCGCCCCAAGCCACGGCGGTGCGCAGCGCACGCTCGCGCTGAGCCTTTGTCGTCACCAGCTTGAACAGCATCGGCGTGGCTATGAATGTCCCCGAGCCCGCATAGCCAAGACTGTTGTTCGCAATCCCGGCCGCGACACCTGCCGAGCCTGTGCCATGCCAATAACAGGGATTTCCCGTTCCGCAGCCCGTCTGGTTCGGCGCATCGGCGATGTAATCATCCTGCACGAAGTCGTACTGGACGGGTTGAGCTGGGGCGGGCGTGAAATCGCTGTCCGCACCCTGTGCCCGGCCCTGCGTATCGAGCCAGAATCCTCCGTCGAGGATGGCAATCTGCACCGGCCGCTGGATCCCATGGGCCAACAGGAACTGCCAGGCGAGCGCAAGATTCGTCTGGTTGCCGGTCGCGGCATAACGCGGCTCGGCAAAGGCGTCGGCGGCGCCTCGCTCCTGTGATGTGAACATCGCCTGTGGAAAGGCCTGCTGCGGCGCAGTCACAGGGTTGAGCCCCGCCTTGAAGCCGGCGGCGCGCGCTTCCAGGACGCGCGCGAACGTCTCGAGGCCTGCCTCCGACGAAAACTCCAAGGGCGCGTCCACGCCGACGGCGCGTGCATTGGCGGCCAGTGCGGTCAGGTCAGTCGCGCCGAGGCCGACATGGACCACGAACTCCGTCGGTTTCCGCTGTTCATCGCTCAAGCTGATGCCGAGCCGCGAGGGGGGAACGGGTATCGTGTTGTCTCCGAGCACAGTGCCGTCATAGCGCCGGAGGAAATCCTGCAATTCGGCAGCCGATGAAGGCGTCACCAGGACGACGTTCTCGACAAAATCGCTTTGAATGCCTTTCGCGTCGCGGGATGCGGCAACCGGCTGAGGATTGCCCGCGGCGTCCGGCACATTCGTCACCGCCGGCTTGAGGGCGGGATTGACGGATGCATCGAACCCGCCGGTCTTGCCCGACACGCACGCTGCCAGGAGGATCAGGAGCGCGACGCAAAATGCGAGCTTTCGTTCTGCCCGGTGCAGGGGGCGTCGCGCGATCTCGTTCGTCCTTCCATACATGACGTGGCTCCCAATCGGTGGCGTCAGTCAGGGGATAGGCGATCCATCTTTGCAGCGCCGCGAGCCGGCAGCTCGATTAAGCGGAAAACGAGCTCTCAGCGACGGCAGCGAAATCGCCGCGCTATTTTCGAGCGCAAGCAATCTGTCGACATACTGGGCCACAATGGTGTCGCGGATGTCGCGCCAATGTCGGAAACTGCAGATTGGCGGGAACAAACGAGCGAGGATACTTTACCTATTATCACAGTCCGCAGCCAGCGGCAACGACGCAACGCGCCGTGCAGGCTCGCGCTTCACGGGTTTTTCATTGGCTCCTTCGCCAACCTGCAGACCGTTCCATCCGACGATATCGAACGCGACGCCATGAGTTCATGCCGCTGCCATTCGGCAGGCTTCGCACGATTTCTCTTCAGTCGCTGGTCAACCGGACCACGATCGTGTTGGTGCCGGTGACGATCAGGGCCGAGCCTTGATGATAGCGCTCGCCGTAAAAGGGCGAGGGGTCGATATAGCGGGGCGGGCGGGCCTTCATCGCCGCCTTCACGTCGGGCGGGAACCAATGCTCGGCCTCGATCTCGTCATTGGGACCGGGCGCCTTGTCCTTGGCCGCGGTCACCAGCTTCGCCATGTCCTCATAGGAAAATTCCATGACGGCGGTGATGCGCCATTGCGTGGCGTCCCTGACGCTGGTGCCGGCCTCGTCATGCGGCAGCATCTGCCAGGTCGTCGCAATGGGCTTGGCGGGGAGGGTGATGTTCTCGCCCAGGAAATCGGTGTTGTGCCGGATCATCGCGCCCAGATCGCGGCCCGGGATATGCACCCAGTTGGTGCCGAAGAGAATGCCGGCGATGGCGATCACGGCGGTGACGCAGACCGCGATGATGACCTTTTGGTGGCGCGCGAGCTGGCCGAACTTCGGCATGCGCGTGATCGGCGCGAACGGGTCCTGGAATCCGCTGGGGAGCGGCTGCTGCCGCGGCCGGTTGGGGTCGGGCCGGCCCTTGCCCTGTCCCTGGCCGCCACCGCCACCCGGCTTCGGCGCCTGCGGCCGGGGAGAGGCCGGGTTCATGGTCGGAATCAAGCCCGGTGGACCGCTCGGTGCCGCGGCCTGGCTGGCGGCCTTCTGCCGGGCGATCATGGCCGCCGCCAACAGCTTCTTCTTCTCGGCCGCGCTCAAGGCGCGGATGCGCGCCTTCTGCTCGGGTGTCAGGCTGCGCACCCAGGCTTTCTCTTCCTCGGTGAGCTCGCGGCCGATGCCGCCGCCGGATTTGCCCGCAGGCGCGCCGGGAGGCCGCTGGGGGTTCGTTTCATCTGCCATGTCAGGGCCTCTTGCTGACCGATGATCGCAGATGCCATGCGGGCTGCCAATCGGGGAGGCGGCGGGTCCGCGCATAAGGTTAACAAAGCGCGTCCGCGGCTCTTCACAAGAGCGGCGCCGACGGGCAGAGTCGACCCTTCGCGCGCGGACCCCACCGACCTTTCAGGGAATTCAGATTGCCATGGAGCCCTTCCGATTCCAGCCCGGGCCGGCGCCGCTTCTGATCAGCATGCCCCATGTCGGGACCCATCTGCCCGACGCGCTGGCCCGGCGCATGACCGATGCCGCGCAGGCCGTGCCCGACACCGACTGGCATGTGGATCGGCTCTATGACTTCGCGGCCTCGCTCGGCGCCAATCTCCTGGTCGCGACCCATTCGCGCTATGTGATCGACCTCAATCGCCCGCCGGACGGGACGGTGCTCTATCCGGGTGCCAGCAATACCGAGCTGTGCCCGACCACGAGCTTCGACGACGAGCCCCTCTGGCGGCCGGACGAGGCGCCCGGAACCGACGAGGTGAAGCAGCGGGTCGAGCAGGTCTGGCGGCCCTATCACGCGCGCCTCGCGCAGACGCTGTCCGGCATCAAGTCGCGGTTCGGTACGGCGCTCCTGTTCGACGCCCACTCGATCCGCTCCGAAGTCTCGCGCTTCTTCGCTGGCAGGCTGCCGGACATCAATCTCGGCACCGCGGACGGCAAGAGCGCGCCCTCCGAGCTGGCGGCCCGCCTGATCGAAGCCGCCGGCGAGGCCGACGGCTATAGCAGCGTCCTCAATGGCCGCTTCAAGGGCGGCTATATCACGCGCCACTATGGCAAGCCCGCCGACGGCGTCGCCGCGGTGCAGCTCGAGCTGTCGCAGATCACCTATATGGATGAAGACCCGCCCTTCGGTTTCCGCGAGGACCGCGCCAAAGGCATCCGCCCGCATCTGCGCCGCATCCTCGAGACCATGCTCGACTGGGGCCGCGAGGCGAAGGGGCTGAGCTGGTAGACAAAGACGCGATCATCCAAGGAGCATTCCATGCCCACAGCCACCGGCACATCCCATGAATTCGGCTGGCGCGCAGCCGATTTCGATCTCGAGGGCGTGGACGGGCGCAAGCACAAGCTCGCCGACGTCACGGGCGAGAAGGGCACGCTCGTTTTGTTCATCTGCAACCATTGCCCTTACGTCAAAGGCGTGATCGGCGGTCTGGTCGAGGATGGCAAGGCGCTGGCGGCGGAAGGCGTGAGGACCATCGCTATCATGCCGAACGACACCGACACCTATCAGGTCGACAATTTCGACCGGATGAAGGAGTTCGCGCAGGAGCATCGCCTGGGCTTCCCCTATGTGATCGACCGCACGCAGGCCGTCGCGCGCAGCTATGGCGCGGTCTGCACACCGGACATCTTCGGCTTCGATGCAGGACTGGCGCTGCGCTATCGCGGCCGGGTGCAGGAGATGCGTGGCAGCACGCCCGTGGCGGGTGCGCGGCGCGAATTGCTGGAAGCGATGCGCATGATCGCGCGGACCGGCAAGGGTCCCGAGGACCAGGTGCCGCCGATCGGTTGCTCGATCAAATGGCGGCGGTCCTGACCTCGCCGACGCTGGGCGCCGCGACCGGCTCGGGCTGAATTCGCGGCTCGCTCGGCACCTTCGCATCCGGCCTGCCCTGCCAGACGCGCTGGTGCAGCGGGTTGAAGCCGATGCGATAGGTGAGCTCCGCCGGCCGGTCGATGTTCCAGACCGCGAAATCGGCCCGCTTGCCGGCCTGGAGCGTGCCGATGCTGCCGCCCAGCCCCAGCGCCTTGGCGGCGTTGCGCGTGATGCCGGCAAGAGTCTCTTCCGGCGTCAGGCGGAACAAGGTGGCGCCCATATTGAGCATCAGCAGCAGCGAGGTGACGGGCGAGCTGCCGGGATTGCTGTCGGTCGCGAGCGCGATCGGGACGCCGGCCTTGCGCAGCGCCTCGATCGGCGGGAGCTTGGTCTCGCGCAGGAAATAGAAGGCGCCCGGCAGCAGCACCGCGACCGTGCCGGTATTGGTCATCGCCTGCACACCGTCCTCGCCCAGATATTCGAGATGATCGGCCGAGAGCGCGCCATAGCGGGTGCCGAGGACGGCACCCTTCTGGTCGGAGAGCTGCTCGGCATGGATCTTGACCGGCAGTCCGAAGGAAGTGGCAGCGCGGAACAGCTTCTCGGTCTGGGCCGCGGTGAAGCCGATGCGCTCGCAGAAGGCGTCGACCGCGTCGACCAGTCCCGCCGCATGGGCCGCCGGCAGCATCTTGCTCGCGACCGCGTCGATATACTCGTCGGGCCGGTCCTCATATTCGGGCGGCAGGGCATGGGCGGCGAGGAAGGTGGTGCGCACCGTGACGGGGTGGCGCTCGCCCAGCGCGCGCGCGACCTTGAGCTGCTTGATCTCGGCATCGCGCTCGAGCCCGTAGCCCGACTTGATCTCGATCGTGGTCAGGCCTTCGGCCAGGAGCGGCTTCAGCCGTTCGGTGGCGCTGGCGAGGAGGGAAGCTTCGCTGGCCGCGCGGGTCGCCGTCACCGTCGAGCGGATGCCGCCGCCGGCCTTGGCGATCTCCTCATAGGTGGCGCCATTGAGGCGCCGCTCGAACTCATGCGCCCGGTCGCCGCCATAGACGAGATGGGTATGGCAATCGACCAGGCCCGGCGTGACCCAGCGCCCATCGAGATCGTGAATATTGCGCGCGGTCCGGCGCGGCAATTCGCCGACGGGTCCGACCCAGGCGATCCGGCTGCCCTCGACCGCGATGGCCCCGGGCTCGATCGTGCCATAAGGCACCGAGCCCTCGCGCATCGTCGCCAGACGCCCATTGATCCACAGGGAGTCCCACATGGCCGCTCCTCTCCTCGCTCTCCCGATCCTGGCGGCGTGGTCTGGGCGCCGGCCGTGTCCCTGGATTATAGGCCCGCGGCCCCATCGGCGGGCGCAATTTTTGTGACGCCCGTAGCCGTGGTCGAAGGCGTCAGTATGGCGCTTCGATCGGTTCGAAACTCATGGGGTTGAAATCGTGGAGTTCGCGGACAGAGGTCAGGCCTTTGTCCGAGATTTGGGCGGAAAAGAGCTTGCCGGCTTCGGCCCAGAGAAGCCGTTGTCCGTCGACATCGGCCCATTCCCATTCGGGCAGATCCAGGGGGGCCTTATCGTGGCCATCGAGAAGCAGATGCTCGTCGAACGAGGTGCCTCTGTTCCTGTGGTCTTTGTTTCGGGGGCGTCCCGTGACTTTGCCGTGAAGAAGCTTCCTCAAGGTCCATCGCTCGTCGATCGGCTTATCGAAAGCGAGAATGACGTGGAGGCCTTCGGCTTTCTCGACATTTTTCAGCTTCCAGCCGTCTCGCTGAATGCGAGCGATGTAGGGGTCGAGTCGTTTGCTTCCAGGGAAGTAAGGGTCCATTTGGAGGTGGCTGTTATCGAACTCAAATCGATGTAAACCGTTATTGGGGTTCTCATTGAACCAGTAGCTGCTGTTCGAGGTGAAGAGCCCGCCACCGTCCCAAGAGTCGCTCTTGAACCAAAGCGCCTCTGCTTTCAAATAGGGTGCGCGCGAGATCGCTGTCCAGGCGTTGGTCGGACCGCTTCGTCGTTTGGCGAAATAGATCATGTGCCGCCCGTCCGGCGACAGGTCAGAGCGTCGTTCGTAGATTCTGCCCTTTAGCCATTGCCCCAGACGAAAGGAATCGTCGTTCAGATTCCAGCCCATAGTGCAGACCAGGTTCGAAGGACCACGGCGCAGCACGACCGCAGTCCGCGATTCGCGGGCGATCAGGACATGAAGGCGGGCGGGTACGGCCTTGTCCATGGGATCACGTCGGCCGTACCACGAGCCGTGCCTTGCCCGAGCTCGCGATGCGTTCGAGGGAGTCCACCGCCTCGATCGTCATGATCGGCACCGCACCGACCTTGTCGAGTTCGGCCTCGATCGCCCGGCGCAGCGACTCAAGCGCCGGTACCGGGTCGCCGGCTTCCGGCCCCAGCAGCACCCGCACATGGAGCCCTTGCGGCCGCGCCTCGATCTGAAACTGCCGTAAGCCTGGATTGAGCAGGAGCGGGTCGCGGAAGCGGACCGACGCGATGCGTATGAGGCCCCCGGCTTTCGCGGGCAGGTCGAGCATTTCTTCACGCCGTCCCTGGATCGTCGCCAGGCGCCAATGGGGCCGCCCGCAACGGCAGGGCTCCGACGCGAGCGCCACGCGGTCCGTGATCTCGTAGCGAATCAACGGCAGCACCGGATTGAAGAGCGGTGTCACCAACACACGTTCGCCGACGGTGCCCAGGGGTACGGGCCGATAATCCTCGTCGACGACCTCGAAGATCATCAGTTCTTCCAGCAGATGCATGCCGTTCGCCTCGGCGCACTCGCTCCCGATCATACCGGTCTCGGTCGTGGCATAGCTGTCGATGATGGGAGACTGCCAGGCTTCGAAGGCGAGGCGGCGGACCTCGGGCGACAGGGTCTCCGAGACCGAGCTGCAGCAGCGCGGCGCGATCGAAAGCCTGCCGGCCAGCTGCTCGAGCGCAAGCTCGCGCAGGATCGAGGGGTAGGAGATCAGCACTTCCGGGCGATAATTGTTGAGCGCCTTGACCAGCTGCGGCACAGGCATCGTGACATCCAACGATGGCGAATTGGGACGGCCGTTCCGGATCTCGCGAAAGACCTGGTTCGAGACGTGAATTGTGGTGGCGGCCCCGATGCCGGTGACGCGGGTCGTCTTGGTCACGCCCATCCCGCCCAGCCAGCGCAGCGTGTTCGCAATTCCGAGAAGGCGGGCATTGCGGTCATAGACCATCAAGGATCGGGTACCGGTCGAGCCGCCGCTGGGGAAGACATGATACTTCCCGAACAGCGCGACCGTGGGGCCTTTTTCTGCGAGGTGAGTCTCGATCAGGGCGCGGTTTATCTGTGGGTCGGTCACGATCCGGTCGAACTCGGCCATCACGATGGATTTGTTCAGAATCGGAAAATCCTGAAGCCGCTTCGGTCCGTCGCCCGTCGCCTTCAGAGCGTCGCGGTAGTAAGGCGAGCGCGGCACCACATAGGCGATCATCTTCCGCAAGCGGTCCCGCTGCAAGGCGAGCAACTTGTCGCGTGGCCATTTTTCTCTTTCGGCGAGGGCCGCGATGAACTCCAGCGTCCTCGGCTGCCGGCTCATGGGTGTCTTGGGCATTATCGTTCCTGGCGTGCGGGTTTGGCTCTTTCCACGAGGTCACCTCGGCCGCATCACGAGCGGAGCCTTGCCCGAGCCGGCGATGCGTTCGATCCGGTCCACCGGCTCGATAGTGACGACCGGCCGCGCACCGACCTTGGCAAGCTCGACCTCGACCACCCGGCGGAGCCGGTCCATCGTGCCTGCGGGATCCCCGGCATCGGGGCTCAGCACGATCCGGAGATGCAGCCCTTGCGTCCGCGTCTCGATCTGATACTGGCGTACGCCCGGATCGAGCAGGAGGGCGTCACGGAAATGCACCGGCGCGACGCGGGTGGTGCCGCCATCCTTGGCGGGCAGATCCAGCATCTCCTCGCGCCGCCCCTGGATCGAGGCGAGGCGCCAATGCGGGCGTCCGCAGCGGCAGGGCTCGGCGGCGAGGGCGACGCGGTCGGTGATCTCGTAGCGGATCAGAGGCAGGACCGGATTGAAGAGCGTGGTGACGAGGATGCGCTCGCCGACGGTGCCGAGCCGCACGGGGCGGTACTCCTCGTCGACATTCTCGACGATCATCAGCTCTTCCATCAGATGGAGGCCGTCGGACTCCTCGCAGTCGGTGGCGATGATGCCGGTCTCGGTCGTGGCGTAGCTGTCGATGACGCGCGCCCCCCAGGCATCGAAGGCGAGGCGGCGAACCTCCGGCGCCAGCATCTCGGAGACCGAGCTGCAGCGGCGGGGGGCGATCGACAGCCGGCCAGCGAGCTGTTCCAGCGCCAGCTCGCGCAGGATCGACGGATAGGAAATCAGCACCTCGGGCCGATAGCGGTTGAGCCCCTCCACCAGGGCCGCCATCGGCATGGTGACGTCGAGGGCCGGAGCGTCGGGCCGGTTCTTGCGAAGCTCGTGGAACACATGATTGGAGACATGGATCGAGGTGGCGGCGCCGATGCCGATGACCCGGGTTCCTTCGCCGACACCCATCCGCTGCAGCCAGCGCAGCGTGGTGGCGATGCCGAGGAGACGGGTGACGCGGTCATAGACGATCGTGCCGCGAATGCCGCTCGAGCCGCCGGTCGGGAAGACATGATATTTCCGAAACAGCTCGACGGTCGAGCCGTGGCGGTTGAGATGGTCTTCCACCAGCGCGCGGTTGAGCTGCGGATCGGCGAGGATCCGGTCGAACTCCGCCATCAGGGCGGATTTGGTGAGAACCGGAAAATCCTGAAGGCGTCTCGGGCTGCCGCCCAGCTTCGTCGCCAGGTCGCGATAATAGGGTGAATGGAGCAGCGCATGGGCGATCGTCCGCTGCAGCCGATGGCGTTGCAGGGCCAGCAGCCGTTCGCGCGGCCAGCCGTCCTGCTCGGCGAACTCCGCGACGAAGCGAAGCGTCCTCGCGCGCTGGCTCATCGGCTTCTTGAGCATGGGGCGATCGTCCCTGCCGGCGGAGGTTGGGCCCCGGCGGGCCGACCTTATCAGGAGGAGAGAGGAGGGTGTAGCGGCGGCGATGCCGGGGAGACGGTCTGATCGATCGCGCCGAAGATCGAACGGCCCGCCCGATCCTGCATCTCGATGGTCACGCGGTCGCCGGCGCGCAGGAACGGTGTGCGCGGTTTTCCCTCGAGGATCGTCTCGACCATGCGCTGCTCGGCGATGCAGGAATAGCCGACGCCGCCCTGAGCGATTGGACGCCCCGGACCGCCGTCGGGCCCGCGGTTGGACACGGTGCCCGATCCCAGGATGCTGCCGGCGCGCAGGTTCCGCGTTTTCGCCGCATGCGCGATCAGGGTCGGGAAATCGAACGTCATGTCGATGCCGGCGTCGGCCTGGCCGAAGGGAGCGCCGTTCAGGCGAACCAGCAAAGGAAGGTTGAGCCTGGCGCCGTCCCAGTCCGGACCCAGCTCATCAGGCGTGACGGCGACGGGCGAGAAAGCGGAGGCCGGCTTCGACTGGAAGAAGCCGAAGCCCTTGGCCAGCTCGCCCGGGATGAGGTTGCGCAGCGACACGTCATTGACGAGCATCACCAAACGGATGCGTTCGCGCGCCTGGGCCGCGGTCGCGCCCATCGGCACATCGTCGAGGACGACCGCGACCTCCGCCTCGAAATCGACACCCCATGCCTCGTCGGCCGCCGGAATGGAATCGTGAGGCGCCAGAAACTCGTCCGAGCCGCCCTGATAGATCAGGGGATCGGTCCAGAAGCTTTGCGGCATCTCGGCGCCGCGGGCCTGGCGGACCAGCGCCACATGGTTCACATAGGCCGAGCCGTCGGCCCATTGATAGGCGCGCGGCAAAGGCGAGGCACAATGCTCGGGATCGAAGGCGAAGCTGCCGCTGACATCGCCGGATTCGAGGGCCCGATGCTGCGCCTGAAGACGCGGTGCCGCCGCCGCCCAATTGTCGAGGGCCGCCTGGAGCGTGGCAACGCCATCCAGGAAGACCGCGCACTTCAGATCGCGGCTGACCAGAACGAGCCGGCCGTCGCGGCCGCCGGTCTTGAGCGTCGCCAGTTTCATGACCGCCGGCGCCTCAGGAGCCGGATTTCCGGGAGGGCGCCTTCACCGGGCCCGGCGACTGCCAGGACTGGGCATAGGCCTCGAACTCCGTGGCCGCGGCGCCTTCGCCCATCTCGAGCGGATCGCGCGCGTCGATCATGACGGCATATTCGTCGGTGCCGGGCTTGGTCTGCTCATACATGCGCGTCAGGGCCTTGGGGTGAGGCCCATGGGTGAAGCCGCAGGGGTGCCAGGTCACCATCCCCGGCTTGATGTTGTCGCGGCTGAAAAAATCGCCCGCGTGATAGAAGATGACCTCGTCATAATCGTCGTTGTTGTGGAAGAACGGCACCTTGATCGCACCGGGATCGGTCTCGAAGGGCCGCGGCACGAAGCTGCAGACGACGAAGCGGTCGCCGAGGAAAGTCGTGTGCGCCGAGGGCGGCAGATGCTGGCGGTGCGACATGATCGGGCGGATATGCCTGATGTTGATGCGCACCGGCACGAGGTCGCCATGCCAGCCCACCGCATCCAGCGGATTGAAGGGATAGGTGACGGTCGAGAGCCGGTTCTGGCGCTTGATGACGACGCGAGTCTGGTGCTCGCCCTGTTGCGCCAGGAAGGCGTCGTCGATCGCGGGCACGTCGAGCATGGCCGGGTCGAAGATCGCATGCTGCCCGACCAGCCCCTTCTCGGGCAGAGTATAGGAGCCGTTGCTGCATTCGATCATCAGCAGGTCGACCGGCGACGCAACCTCGATCCGCCACATGGTCGAGCGCGGGAGCATCAGATAGTCGCCGGCCGAGAGCGACAGATGGCCATAGTCGCAGAAGAGCTCGGCGCTGCCGCGATGCAGGAACAAGAGCTCGTCGCCATCGGCATTGCGGACCAGATGATCCATCGACCGGTCGCACCGCCAATAGCGGAGCTTCAACGAGGCATTTGAGAGGACAGGGGCGGCCTTCCAGGGCGATGCCATGCCGCTCGGAATTTTGTCGAGATCGAAAGCCCGGGGCCGCAGCGGCCCTTCCCAGCCGGTCCATCCGGTCGGCGGATGCGCGTGATACATCATCGTCGCCGGGCCGAAGAAGCCTTCCTTGCCCAGCTCGCGCTCGAAGGTGCCTTCTGGCAGATCGCAATGCGCCTGGCGCGATGCGCGGCCTTCGATGCGGGGCAAGGCGATGAATTTGCGCATGCGACATCTCCCGGAGGTTTCGACGTCAAAACGGCCCGGCTAAATTAGTTTCAAATGAAACTATTGTCAAGAAAGCCAGCCCTGGGCCGACTTTTCCACAGGCTGCTTCCGATTCGCGTCCGCCCGAGTCCTGCCACAATTGAAACAAATGCCGGCACACTGAAATCGCGAGTCGTTCGACCATCAGGCGCGAGACTCGCGTTGTGGCGGCGGTGTAACTAAAAAAACTGCGTGGTGACGGCATTATTTTGATGTGCGCATGTTCCGAATCGGCACGAGACATGTTATGGGGCGTGTACGCCAACCCATACTGAGTTGGCCCTATGGCCGTCGCGATTGAACTTTCGCACATCCGTGCGTTGGACGAAGGCGACGGACAGTCCATAACAATAGGGGATACCCATGGCTGAGAAAGCTGCAGTAACCACCATCCCGTTGTCGAAGATCATCGCGGAGCTCGCCGCCCAGCATGACATGCCGAAGAAGGCCGTCGCTGGCGTGTTCGACGATTTCGTCGGCCTGATCGTCAAGAATCTCAAGAAGGGCAACAAGGTCCGCATCACGGGCCTCGGCATCCTCCAGGTCCGCAAGCGCGCCGCCCGCATGGGCCGCAATCCGGCGACCGGCGAAGCCATCAAGATCAAGGCGTCGAAGAAGGTCGCCTTCCGCGTTGCCAAGGATCTCAAGGAAGCGATTTGATCGCATTCTCGCTGCTGCAGCTTCGATCGCTCGGCATTCCTTGATGAGATGACGCCGGCTGCGGTTCTTGGGAGCAGGGTCTTCCGAGGACCGCGGTCCCGTCGCCGGCGACAAAGCTGCGGCAGGGGATGCGACCCTTGGAGATCGCCTGTCGGCCTCCAGGCTCTTTTTCCCAGTCCGCCGGATTGCCGAATGGCGGCGCGGGTTACTGCCCTCCCGAAATTTTGCTATAAGATCGGGACACGCGCCCCCGAGCCCCCGGTGCCAGGTCGGCCCGGCAGGACGGCCGGTCGCGCAACTCGGCATATCCAGTCCCCTTCATGAGCATTGTCCATCGTCTCCTCGCCGAAAGAGCGCTCCTGCCGGACGGCTGGGCGAAGGACGTGCTGTTCGAGATCGCGGTCGATGGCAGCCTCGCGGCGGTGACCGCCGACGCGGGCGCCCAGCCCGCCGCCCGTCACGCGGTGCGCGCGGCCGGTCCTGTCCTTCCGGGCATGCCCAATCTCCATTCGCATGCCTTTCAGCGCGCCATGGCGGGCCTGACCGAACGTGCCGGGCAGGGCGGTGCCGCCGGCGAGGACAGCTTCTGGACCTGGCGGAGCGTGATGTATGGCTTTGTGGAGACGCTGTCGCCCGGCCAGGTCGAGGCCATCGCCGCCCAGCTCTATGTCGAGATGATCAAGGCGGGCTACACCACCGTCGGCGAGTTCCACTATCTGCATCACGATCCGGAGGGCCGGCCCTATGCCGATCCCGCCGAGATGTCGGAGCGGGTGCTGGCGGCCGCGGCCCATGTGGGCATCGGCATCACACATCTGCCCGTGCTCTATGCCCAGGGCGGTTTCGGCGGCCAGCCGGCCAGGCCCGGCCAGCGCCGCTTCCTCCATTCGCTCGATGCCTATCTGGCCCTGATCCAGGAACTGATGCGCCGCCATCGCGGCAACCCGCAGGTTCGCATCGGCATCGCGCCGCACAGCCTGCGCGCCGTGACGCCGGAAATGCTGACCGGCGCCGTCGCCGGGCTCGATGCGCTCGACCCCGAGGCGCCGATCCACATCCATATCGCCGAGCAGACGCTCGAGGTCGATGACTGCGTCGCCTGGTCGGGACGTCGGCCGGTCGATTGGCTGATGGGCCATCTGCCCGTGGGCCCGCGCTGGTGCCTGGTGCATGCGACCCATATGACGGAGGCGGAGACGCGGGCGCTGGCGATCTCCGGCGCGGTCGCGGGGCTCTGCCCGACCACGGAAGCGAATCTCGGCGACGGTTTCTTTCCGGCGATCGCCTATCAGCGCCTGGGTGGCGCCTTCGGTGTCGGTTCCGACAGCCATATCTCCGTCAGTCCCGTCGAGGAGCTGCGCTGGCTCGAATATGGCCAGCGGCTCCTGGAGCGCCGCCGTAACCGCATGACCGGCCGCACCGGTTCGGTCGGCGCCGATCTCTATCGCGCGGCGCTCGAAGGCGGTGCGCGTGCCCTGGCGCGGCCGATCGGCAGCCTGGCGCCCGGCCATCGCGCCGACCTGCTGGTGCTCGACGCCGAGCATCCGCTGCTCTATGGCCGTCAGGACGACACGCTGATCGACGCGCTGGTCTTCGCCGGCAACGCCAACCCCGTGCGCGACGTCATGATCGGCGGGCGCTGGGTGGTCGAAGCCGGCCATCATTTCGCCGAAGAGGCGGTCGCCGCGCGGTTCCGCGGCGCGGTCGCGACCCTGGCGGCGTGACGAGGCGCCTCAACCCCGAAATCTTCACCTCCTAAAAGCCGGCTTCCCTGAAACCAGGAACCCAAAAGAGGACCTTCATGTCGGCCCGTCTGCTCCTTACCGCCAGCTTTGCTGGACTGCTGTCTCTGAGCCTGCCGGCTCTGGCCCAAGGTCCCGTCAGCGACAGCGCGACTTCCGAGGTCAAGATCACCGTCAAGGACGGTGTCTTCGAGGTCGACAGCACCAACCGGCGCTTTACGGTCGTGCAATATTGGCCGCAAGGGAGTGGCGATTTCATCCATATGTTGATCAAGGAGGAGATGGCATCGGTCGAGCGCGACGATTCCGAGGGGCCGGTGAAATCCAACGTCACCATCTCGACCTGGAAGATCGGCGCAGACGGCTCGCGCAAGCCCGGTCCGGGTTTCAATCTCACGGGCGATTCCGGCTCGCCCGCGGGCCTCGCCGGCAATGACGCCTTCTATCGGATCATCGAATATGGCTGCTGCGGCGCGCTCGACCGCTCGACCTTCTTCAGCCTCGAGAGCGGCAAGCCGCTGCTCGCGGTGAGCGGTGAGCCGGCGACGCTCGAGGTGCCGAATTCCGAGGGCATCATGCGAGAGGCCGGCGTCCTGCCCTCATGGGCCGCCGACCGCGACACGACCTTCCTCAAGTTCAAGGATGCGGTTGCGATCGTCACCTATGCCGACCGCACTCATATGCTGCAGCGCGCGGTGCTCAAGGGGCCGGCCGATAAATCCTACGACGATCTCCTCAACGAGATCATGAGCGAGCCGGCCGCGAGCTTCCACAAGGCCGGCGGCGGCGACGCGGAGACGCAGTTCACTTTGTGGTCAGCGGACGGAAAGAAGGATCCGGCCATGATCACCGACGCGGTTTTCGAGATCGTGTTCACCCCCGACTACAAGATCGAGATTCCGGTCGTGGCCGACAAGCTCGATTTCGCCCATGCAACCCTGCCCAAGGGCTTCACGCTCGAGGCGCTGCCGGTCAACTGAACCTGCCCACGGGCTTCCGCGAGGTTTCGACACTCACAGGCCGCGATGGATCTCGCGGCCTGTGCGCGGGGCTTGCTGAAGCCGCAGCTCCCACAGGCCGCGATCGACGTTGGCCTCGATATCGTCGCGATCGATGCCGATATCGCGCAACATCCAGTCATTCAGATGCCGCAGCCGGGTGACGCTGCCGCGCCGTTCGCGCTGCTCGTCGAGCCACCGCGCCAGGCTGGCGATCACGCCCTGCCACACCGCGCGGGCAGGGGAGGGGCTGTTTTGCGGGGCCTCGTGGCGCCCGAGCTCGGACAGGAAGGCGGGCGGGGCGGGGTGGCGCTGGAGCCGGTTCGACATGGCGATATCCTTCAAATCTGTTTATCGGATATGATCCTTGAGTAAAGGAGATAGGGCTTAAAAGCCTCGATATCAAACGACTTTGCCTTGACCTATTAGTGAGTTTTATTTGAATATAGCGCCATGGTGACCTTCATTCCCGGACTGGGCGGGTTGCGCGGCTTCGAGGCGGCGGCGCGCCATTCGAGCTTCACCAAGGCCGCGGCCGAACTCGGCGTGACGCCGGCCGCGGTGAGCCATCTCGTGCGCGAGCTCGAGGATCAGCTGGGCGTGAAACTTTTCGCGCGGACCAGCCGCGTGGTCCGGCTGACACCGGCCGGGGAGATCCTGCGTCACGCCGCGGCGGAGGCGATCGACGGGGTGGGGCGGGCGGTGGCGCGGCTGCGCGAGGCGGCCGGCCGGCCGAGATTGATGGTCACGAGCTCGCCTTCATTCGCGGCCAAATGGCTGGTGCCGCGGCTCGATCGTTTCCTGCTGCAGAATCCCGAGGCCGATGTCCGCATCGAGGTGTCGCAGCGATTGATCGACTTCGTTCGCGAGGACGTCGATATCGGCATCCGCTTCGGCAAGGGCGACTATCCCGGCCTGCTGGCGGACCGGCTGTTCGAGGACATGGTCTTCCCGGTCTGCAGCCCGAAGCTGCTCAAAGGCAAATATCCGCTGCGCCAGCCGAGGGATCTGCGCCATCACACGCTGATCCATGTCGATTGGAACGCGCTGGACGACACCTGGCCGAACTGGAATATGTGGCTGCTGGCTGCGGGCGTGGCGAAAGAGGCAGGGGCCGCGCGCGGCATCCATTTCACCCAGACCGATCTGGCGCTCCAGGCCGCGATCGACGGGCAGGGTGTCGTACTGGGCGATTCGACGCTGGCGGCGGACGATCTGGCGAGCGGGCGGTTGGTGCGGCCCTTCGATCTGTCGCTCAAGGGACCGGCGCAATTCGCCTATTTCCTGATCCGTCCCGACAGCGCGGCGGAGCCGCCGCTGGTGACGGCGTTTCGCGATTGGATTCTGGCCGAGGCCGCGCAGATGAAGAAGACCGACGGTGCCCGTCGCACCGGCCAGCCGCCGACCTAGCGACGCCGCGCTCCCGCCCGCGTCATTCGATGCTGCCGGCCACCTGCCGGGCGAAGATCTCCGATCGCAGCATGCGGTCGCACACGCTCTCGATGGCGGAACCGTAAGGGCGATCCTGCTCCAGCGGCGGCACCAGCGCCCGCACCGCCTCATGGGCGATGCGGGGACCGACCCCCAGGCCCGGAGGCTTGGCGTGGTCGACCGCTTCGGCACCGACGATCAACTCGCAGGCGATCAGGAGCGCATAGCGTTCGAGCGCGGTCTCGAACTTCGCCACCGCCAGCGGCGCGTTGGTGGTGTCGTCCTCGATGCCTTCCGCACTCTGGCGCTGATCGGCGGCAACGGGATTGGCCGCGAAGCGGATCTCGGCGGCGAGCGCCTCGGTGGTCTTGGTGAGCGGGCCCAGTCCCACCGAGGGCGGCGGCTCCCGCGTCAGGACATCCGGCAGATCGGTGAGGCGCTTCGACATCATGCGCCCGATGCGATTGACAGCGAGGTTGGCGGTCTGCGCCAGGCCGATGGCGGCGGCGTCGAAGGCCAGCGCCAGGGCCGGCGTGTGGAAATTGCCGTTCGAGAGGATGATGTCGGCCTCGGGCAGCACCAGCGGATTGTCGCCGGCGCCATTGAACTCGGGCCGCAGGGCCTGCTCCGCGTGATCCAATGTGATCTCGAAGGAGCCATGCACCTGGCTGACGCAACGGAAGGAGAGCGGGTCCTGGATCCGGCGCGCGGCACCGGGTTGCAGGAGCGCACTGCCGGCGAGGAGACGCAAGAGCCGCGCCGCGGATTGGGGCTGGCCGGGCTGCGGACGGGCGGCGGCGACGCGGGGATCGAAGGGCGAGAGATTGGCGCGGAAACCTTCCATGCTGAGGGCGGCGGCGAGATCGGCGAGGAGTGCCAGGTCGCGGGCCCAGGCGAGCGCCAGGGCACCGCGCGCGGCCGTTGCCGAATTGGCGCTGCAGAGGGCCAGCCCTTCCTTGGGCGCCAATGACACCGGCGTCAGGCCGGCGCGTTTGAGCGCTTCGGCGCCGGGCATGACGTCGCCTTCGAACTCCGCCTCGCCCTCCCCGATCACGACCAGCCCCATATGAGCCAGCTGGCAGAGATCGGAAGCGCCGATCGAGCCGATCGAGGGAATGACGGGATGGACCTTGCGGTTGATGAGCTCCAGCAGGAACCGCGCCAGCTCCGGCCTGACGCCGGCGCCGCCCGCCGCCATGCTGGTCGCGCGGATCAGCACCGTGGCGCGCGTGGCGGCGCGCGAGAAGCCGGCCCCGACCGAATGGGCCCGGCCCAGCACCGTCAACCGGGAAAACTCGGCCAGGACTTCGGCCGGAACGGTTTTGGTCGCCTGCGTCCCCAGGCCGCGCGTCAGTCCATAAACCGGCCGGCCCTCGGTCAGGTGGCGATCGACCACGGCCCGGGATACCGCCATTCGTCGTTCGGCCAGGGGCGACAGCGCGACCCGGGCATCGTGCAAGGCGACCTCGCGCACCCTCTCGATATCGAGGGGCGCGTCGCCGATGGAGAGAGGTCTGGCGGGGGTTGTGGTCGAGGTGACGGATGGGGTTTTCATGACGATTTGCCTAACGCGAAACGGGTGTTTGCGTCCATGGGGTCTCAGGCATCCGGGATTTCACGCGAAACCCCGCCGGGGCGGCCTTGACGGCGTCGGGGCGGGGCCCCTAGCTTCCCACCCGCGCCATGACCGGGGCATTCCTGCCCGTCGGCGGGAGCGGTTCGATCGGGAGACAGCATGTCGCGTGACCAGCAAGGACGCCGCCGCGAACGTCGCGTGGTGGGCGGCCTCAAGCAACTGCCCTGGCGCCATTACCGGAATCCCTACAAGCCCATCGAGGTCCTGCGTCCCGAGCAGGTCGACAAGATCCACGAGGCGTCGCTCAAGATCCTCGAGGAGATCGGCATCGAGTTCCTCGACGCCGAGGCGCTTTCGATCCTCAAAGCTGCCGGCGCCAAGATCGAGGCCGGCTCGCAGCGCGTGCGGTTCGATCGCGGGCTGGTGCTGGAATCGATCGCCAAGGTGCCGCGCGAAGTGACGCTTCATGCGCGCAATCCGGAACACAACCTGACCTTCGGCGGCAACCATGTGAATTTCGGCTCGGTCGCGAGCGCGCCCAATGTCAGCGACATGGATCGCGGCCGCCGGCCCGGCAACTTCCAGGATTATTGCGACCTGCTGAAGCTGGTACAGACCTACAACATCGTGCAGTTCACCGGCGGCTATCCGGTCGAGCCCGCCGATCGTCCGCCGGCGACCCGCCATCTCGACGCGCATCTGGCCGTGATCACGCTCACCGACAAGCTTTGGCATCCCTATTCGCTGGGGCGCCATCGCATCGCCGATGCGATCGAGATGATCTGCATCGCGCGCGGCATCACCAAGGACCAGCTCAAGCGTGAGCCCAGCCTGTTCTCGATCGTGAACTCCAACTCGCCGCTGCGCCTCGACGGGCCGATGCTGCAGGGCCTGATGGAGATGGCGCGCCACGGCCAGCCGGTGGTGCTCACCCCCTTCACCCTGTCGGGCGCCATGGCGCCCGTGACCATCGCTGGTGCCCTGGCGCAACAGAATGCCGAGGCCCTCGCCGGGATCACGATGATCCAGCTGGTGGCGCCGGGTGTGCCGTGCATGTATGGCGGCTTCACCTCGAATGTCGACATGAAGTCGGGGGCGCCGGCTTTCGGCACGCCGGAATATACCCGGGCCGCGATGGCCGGTGGCCAGCTCGCGCGCCGTTACGGCTTTCCCTATCGCTCCTCAAACGCCTGCGCCGCCAATGCGGTCGATGCGCAGGCCGCCTACGAATCCGAGATGTCGATCTGGGGCGCCGTGATGGGCGGCGTCAACATGATGCTCCATGGCGCCGGCTGGATGGAGGGCGGCCTGGTCGCTTCCTTCGAGAAGTTCATCCTCGATGTCGAGATGCTGCAGATGATGGGTGAGTTCCTGCAACCGCTCGAGGTGACCGACGACACGTTGGGCCTCGAGGCCATGGCCGATGTCGGCCCGGGCGGGCATTTCTTCGGCACGGCTCACACCATGGCGCGCTACGAGACGGCGTTCTATTCGCCGGTCCTGTCCGACTGGCGCAATTACGAGAGCTGGCGCCTGGCCGGGGCGCAGACGGCGGAGCAGCGGGCGAACGCGATCTGGAAACAGGCGCTGGCCGAGTTCCAGCCCCCGCCGCTGGATCCGGCCATTACCGAAGCGCTCGAAGCCTTCGTCGCCAAGCGCAAGGAAGAGGGCGGCGTCCCGACCTGAGGCCGCGACTCAGGCGGGGCCGGAGGTCGCGGTTTCCATTCGCGTCGGCAGGATGCCGCCCGACAGGGGCGGCCGGGGTCCCGGTCCAGCATAGACCGCGACCTGATTGCGTCCGGCGCGCTTGGCACTGTACATCGCGCGATCGGCGCTGGGCATGAGATCGGCGGCGTCGCTGCAAAGGTCGGGATAGAGGCTGAACCCGATCGATATGGTGACGTGGGAAGCGCCCGGCACCAATTCCCCCAGCTCGATGCTGGCGACGGCTTCCCGGAGCTTCTCACAAACCCGGACGCCATTCTCGGCATCGACATCGGGCAGCAGCGCGACGACCTCTTCCCCGCCATAGCGGCAGGCGAGGTCGCTGCGCCGGAGCATCCTGGCGATCTGGTCGCAGACCGATTTGAGAACGATGTCGCCGGCCTTGTGCCCGAACTGATCGTTGAAGCCCTTGAAATGGTCGATATCGATCATCGCGATGCCGAGGCGCGAATGGGCACGATCGGCGCGCGCCAGTTCGCGCGCCAGAATCTCGTCCAGGACGCGCCGGTTGAAGAGGCCGGTCAGTGGATCGCGGATGGCGAGACTGCGCAGCTTCTCGCGCAAGTCCATATTGGCGAGCGCCAGCGACAGGCGATTGGCCAGCCCGCGGGCCGTGTCCTGGATCCCGCTGAAGGCGATCTCGGGTGTCGCGGCCGGCGAGGCCAGATGCAACACGCCATAGACGGCGCCCTGCGCCGCAATAGGCACGCACATATAGGAATGCGGCGCCCCCTGCACATGCTGGCAATTGAGGCCATGCCGTGCCGAGTTCGCCATGTAGGCGGTGCCGCGGCGCAGGGCCCAGCATTGGTCGGGCCCGAAGCTCTCCGTCAGATCCGATTTGAGGGCCGGATTGCCCCAGGAGGCGGACAGCACGAGCTGGTCGCGGGAATTGTTGTAGGTGTAGAGCGCACCGGTCATGTCGGCGACGATCTGCGAGGAATAGTCGGCGATCACCAGCAGACTCTCCTCGCGCGTCGGCACGGCCTGGAGCGCGTTGGTCATGTCGGCCGCCAGCTCGACCTCGCGACTGCGCAGCTGCAGCGCGGATTCGGACGATTCACGGCGGCGAATCTGGCGGTTGAAGGCGAAGAACTGGGCGATGCTCAGCGCGATGGCGATGATGCCGGCCACAGTGACGAGACCGAAGGCGAGCATGTTGCGAAAATCGAGATCGCTCGACAGAGCCGCGATATCCGCCCGGCGGTGGGCCCGGAGTTCGCCCACCAGTTTGCGGATCGCATCCATGACCTGCTTGCCCTGGATGACGAAATCGAGGCGGTTGCCGGTCAGGGGACCGTTCTGCTTGATGTCGGCGATGCCCTGCTCGAACAAGGCGAGCCGGTGTGCGACCAGGTCGGCAAAGCGCAAGCTCGATCCGTCGGCTTCGACAGTGCCTTCGAACAAGGCCGGCGACGAAACCTCGATGGCACGCAGACGCTCGAGTCCCTGGTAGTAGGACTCGAGATAGCTTGCATCGGCCGTCAAGGCATAGCCGCGGAATCCCGTCTCGGCGTCGACCAACGCCAAGAGAGCGGCTTCGGTCTGAGCCGCTTCGGCTTCCTGCACGCGGACGGCGTCACTCCTGCGACCGACGTCGATCCCCAGCACCAGGGCCGAGCCCGCCATGGCGGCGAGCAGCACGATGCCGACGAAAAAAGGAACGACAATCGCAAGAGAGCGATGTTTTTGGGCCATGACCACCCCTCTCCGACTTCAATCCTAGTAAAATAAACCAGGAAAGCCAGCGAAGTGTTCGGATGCGAACGGCGTGGCCTTCGAAATGCGAACGATTGGCCTCATCACCGGTTCCCGCCCCCTGAGCGGTCACCCTGGGATTTACAGTTCGAATCAGCGAAACGTGGAGGTCAGGGCCGGCCTTGCGGATGGATGACCGGCTCCTTCGGCGTCAGGAACCAGCGCCGCAGGACTTCGCCATAGCCGGCGAGGCGATAGCCGCCATTGGCCGCGAAGACCTGGTCGCGCACCTGCCGATAGCGCGCCGGCCGGTTGTGCCAGGGCGAGTTCGGCTCGTTGTGATGCACGAAATGCAGATTGTTGTTGAGATAGAGGAACGACATGATACGGCCCGCTTCGACGATGGCGGTCCGGCTGCCGATCTCGGCCGCGGCGCGATGCTCGCAGAAGGAGCGCAGGAGCGTCAGCGACAGGCCGGGATAGGCGAAACAAAGGACATATTTCCAGAATGACATGTCGCAGACGCCCATCGCCCACCAGAGCACGATGGCGACGGCCAGCACATGCACCAGCCATTGCCCGAGATGCTGCATGTCGCGGGTCGCGATCGCCTTGAGCAATTGCCGGGCGGCGCGATAGACGCAGTAGAGCGGCGTGACGAGGAGGCGGCCGGCCACCGTCGTCATCACCAGGCGCAGGCGCCGATGCAGGGGACCCAAGGCCGTCCATTGCTCCGCCGTCAGATAGTTCGATTCCGGGTCGTCGATCGGGCAGGTCAGGCGGTCGTCGCGGTGATGGGTCAGATGCGATTCACGGTAGCTGAGATAGGGCAGCCAGAGCCACAGCGAGGGATAGACCAGCAGGCTGTTGAGGAACCGGCCGCGGAAAGGAAACCCATGCACCGCTTCATGCTGCAGCGACCCGTGCAGGGCGACCGTGAAACCGCCCAAGGGCAGGAGCAGCCACCAGGGGATCACGTGGCTGTACCAAGTGAGCAACCCGAAGGTCACATAGACCCCCGCCGCTACAAACAGCGTGGGAACGTCGACGGAACTGCGGACGTAACTGGAGGGTGGGTCGAAAGCGACGATGCGGGCCATGACGGCGGAAGCTTATGCCCTTCCGGGAAAACGGCTGCAAGAGTGGGGCTTGCGCGGCCGACCGATACCAATCCTACACCATAAGTTGTTAACTTTCCTGCCCCGGCTGGCGCGGCGCTTTGCTCCTCCCGGCGGCAGTCCCCGCCGGATCGGGCGCCAGGTTGGGCGGATGACAAGCCGGCGCCCCGCCGCCATAATTGGCCTCTCGCCCAGCGCCGTGTCCGGCTTGCTGGGCGATCCTTTGAGGCGGCCAGGACCGGCAGGAATGAGCCAAATCCGACAATTGCCCACCCATGCGACCGGCCGCTGCCTGTGCGGGGCGATCCGGTTCGAGATCGATGGACCCTTGCGGGACGTGGTGGTCTGCCATTGCGGCCAATGCCGGCGTCAGCACGGCGCCCCGCCGGGCTACACCCAGGCCGCCTGGGAGCATATCCGCTTCGAAGGGGAGGAATCCCTGGCCTGGTACCGCTCCTCGGACAAGGCGCGCCGGGGTTTCTGCCGGGTCTGCGGCTCGAGCCTGTTCTGGGAGCCGATCGGGACCGGCCGGGTGTCCATCGCCGCCGGCTCGCTCGACGCGCCGACCGGCCTGAAGACCGTCCGCCATATCTTCGTCGCCGACAAAGGCGACTATTATGAAATCCATGACGATGCGGATCAGCTTTCGGGCTCGATGCTGACCGCCACCCGCTCATGACATCGCGGGCTGCGGACGGCGCTCCCACGGCGACGGGGCCCACCGCGACGGGGCATTGCCTCTGCGGCGCGGTGCGCTATCGCGTTTTCGCGACGCTCAACCCGGTGAGCAACTGCCATTGCAGCCAATGCCGCCGCCAGCATGGTGCCCCCGGCAGCTATACCGGCGGCCTGCCGGTCGAAAGCGTGGTCATCGACGGCCGCGAAAATCTGCGCTGGTATCAGTCTTCCGCCACGGCGCGACGCGGGTTCTGCCGCGAATGCGGTTCCAAGCTCTTTTGGCAGGCGACGAACCGGAAGACAATCGACATCGCCACCGGCAGCCTCGACCAGCCCACGGGTCTCCATCTTGGCCGCCATATCTTTGTCGCCGACAAGGGCGACTACTACGACATCGCGGACGATGTCCGCCGTTTCGCAGGCAGCAGCTCCTCATGACCATTGCCGGATTGCCGATGTATGACCCGCCGCTGCTGCATGCGGCGACCGACGCCTGGTGGTCGGGCCTCGCCCGCGCTTTCCGCCATGAAGGGCTCGAGGGCTTGCCGGAGCGCCTGACCCGCGGCATGCCCGAATATGAGTTGTGGGCGCGGCCCGATCTGGTCTTCGCCCAGACTTGCGGCTATCCGCTGATGAAGAGCTTCCGCCAGCGGCTCAAGGTGGTGGCGACGCCGGTCTATGACGCACCCGGCTGCGAAGGCGCCCATTACCGCAGCTGGATCGTGGTGCGCGAGGCGAGCCCTTTGATGCAGCTCGCCGAGCTCCGGGGCACGCGGGTCGCCTACAATTCGACGGACTCCCAGTCGGGCTACAATGTGCTGCGTGCGATGCTGGCGCCTCTGGCAAGAAACGGTCATTTCGTCTCGCAGGCGATCGAGACCGGCGGTCATCGCAAGAGCATCGCGGCGGTGCGCGAGGATCGGGCGGATTTTGCCGCGATCGATTGCGTCACCTATGCGGTCGTGATGCGCCATCAGCCCGAGCTGCTCTACGGAACGCGCGTTGTCGCGGCCAGTCCCTCGGTGCCCTCGCTGCCTTATGTGACGGCGCGGGAGACGACGGAAGACGATCTCGCGCGCATGAGAAACGGGCTCAAGGAAGCCCTGATCGAGCCGGACCTCGCCTGGGCGCGCGAGGCGCTGCTGATTGCCGGTGTGGAAATCCTCGCCGATGACGCTTACGAAACCATCCTGATCCAGGAGCGCGAGGCGCAGGCTCTAGGCTATGGCACGCTCGTCTGAGAAGGTCATCGCCGGCGGGCTGCTGCTGGCCAACCTCGCGGTGGCCGGCTCCGCCTTGTTCTGGGGCACGCTGTGGTGGCCGATGCGCCAATTGGCGGCGCGCGGCGTCGACGGGCCCTGGGTCGCCGTCCTCACCTTCGCGACGCCGGTTCTCCTTCTGCTGCCGGTGGTGCTGTGGCGCCGCCAACATTTCCGATCAGGGGGATGGCTCCTGGCCGGCACCGGCCTGCTGATCGGCAGCTCGAGCATCCTCTATGCCGATGGCCTGCTGGTCGGCGAGATCGTGCGCGTGCTGCTGCTGTTCTATCTCATGCCGGTTTGGAGCGTGCTGTTCGAGCGCCTCATCATCGGCACGCCGGTCACGCCGGCGCGCTTCGGCACGATCGCGCTGGGGTTGGTCGGCATGATCGTGCTGATGGGTTTCGAGAACGGCTTCCCGTTTCCGCGCTCGTTGGGCGACTGGTTCGGGCTGACCTCGGGCGTCTGCTGGGCGCTCGGAATCGTGCTCGTTCGCCTGGGAGGGCCGGCCGGTGCCTTCGAGAAGACCTACGCACAATTCGCCGGTGCGGTTCTTGTCGGTCTCCTCTTGATGCCGTTGATCCTCAGCCCCGTGCCGCCTTTCCCGGCGAACGCCATCACCGATCATTGGCCCTGGCTCCTGGCCATAGCCGCCTTCTGGCTGATCCCGACGGCGGGCTTGAGCCTGTGGGGCGCGGGGCAGCTGTCGCCGGTGCGCTCGGCCCTGCTGCTGATGTTCGAGGTGCCGGTCGGGGTGATCTCGTCGGTCCTCCTGACCGACGAGCCCTTCGGCCTGCGCGAGATGATCGGCGGCGCGCTCATCGTCAGCGCGGCGATCCTCGACGTGCTGCTGGTGCCGCAGGCGGCGGAGCCGGCGCGCGGCTGACGGCGTCAGAAGCCGAAGCGCGCCGGCCGGAACGGCGCCAGTGCCGCCGGCATGGTGCCGGTGGTGATCTCCTCGGCCAGAAGATCGGCGATTGCCAGCGCCAGGGTTACGCCGCTATGCGTCGCCGCGACGAAGGCGCCGGGCGTATCCTGCAGCGGTCCCAGGATCGAATGGCCGTCGGCGGGCATGGCGCGCCGGCCGATCCGGTGGGTGGCGCCGCGATGCAGATCGATCTTGCGCAGGTCCGGCATCCAATCGAGCGCGCGCTCGATCAGGGTCTGGCGTCCGGACAGCAGGCTGGCCTCGGTGGGATTGGCCCGGATCTGGGTATCGATATCGTCGGCGCCGAGCAGCAGGCCGCCGCCCGGCGTCCGGCGCAGATGAAAGCCGGTCTCGTCCGGCGACCAGAGCACCATGTCGAAGCCCGACGCCAAGGGCGTGGCCGGCGTCTCCACCAGCAGCCCTGCCAGCTCCTCGACCGGAAAGCCGCTGCGGCCCGTCGCCAGTTCGACGATCGAGGCGGCAGCTGTCCCGCCGGCGATGACCAGATGCCTGCAAGGGATGACGCCTTCGGCCGTGACGGCGGCGCGCACCGAGCCGTCGGCCGCGCGATCCAATCCCTTGATGGCGCAATTCTCGCGCAGGATGGCGCCGCGCTCGGCCAGCTGCGCCTTGAGCCAGCCCAGCAGCCGCGGCACCTCGATCCAGCGATCGAGCGAGGCGAACAATCCTTCCGCACCATCGGGGAAGGCCAAGCCGGGAGCGAGCCGGCGCATGGCCGGGGCGTCGACCCAGTCCGCGCTGTAGCCCCAGCGCCGCAGGACGCCGCCCTGATCGCGCATCCGGTCGAACAGATGGGATTTGTCCGGCCCTGCCCATTGCAGCGAGCCGTTGCCGGCAAGTCCGATCGCCGAGGCGCCAATCTGGCGGGCCAGCTTCTCGTAAGCGTCGACACCGGCGCGATTCAGCCGGTGATAGGCCTCATGCTCGGTCTTGGAGGTGCCGTTGATCCAGGCGAAGGTCGCAGCGCTGATCTGGCCGCCGGCGACGCCGGCATCGAAGGCGACGATCTTAAATCCGCTGCGCGCCAGGCGCCAGGCGAGCGCCAGCCCGACGATGCCGCTGCCGGCGACGACGATGTCGGCTGTCCTCGGAATCGCCATCAGACCTCGCTGGCTCCGTAGTAAAGCGTCACGGCATGGCGGGCCTGCGCGAAGAACAGCCACCGCTCCACGAACACGCCGGCCATGCCCGAGATCGCAGCCAGGAAAGCGACCGCGATGCCTGCGATCGGCGACAGCACGAACAGCAGCAGCGTCAGCAACAGCGGCAGGCCGAAGGCCAACAATAGCGCAATCCGGCGCAGTTTCGCCGCATGTTTGCGGGCGATGCGGAATCCCATCTCCCGCATCAGATAATTCTCGCCGGTATGGGGCGCCTCGAACAACCTGACCTTGCCCAGCGCGCCGAGACCGGTGGCGCTTTCGGCGGTGCTGCGCGGAGCGGCGGCATCGATATGGCGCCAATAGCCGAGCTTCACGGCGGTCGCGACCAGGATCAATCCCAGCGCGATCCAGGCCTGCAGCGGATCGCCCAGACCGAAGGCCAGCGCCAGCGCGTCGAGCCAAAGCGCGCCGGTCATCAGCCCCAGCGCCAGGTAAACGGGTAGGGTCCAGCCGTTCGACCAGCGCGGGATCGGCTTCAGACAGGCATAGATCATCGCGGTGCAGGCGATCGTCACCAGGGAAAGCAGGAAGGTCGCGAACCCGAAAACCGCCCAGATGCCGTCATGAGTCTGCAGCAGCACCCAGCCCAGCGCGAAGAGGCCGGTCGGCAGGAAGGTGATGCAGGCGATCAGCCCCTCCCGCGACAGCCAGGAGGTGCGCCATTGCGAGAAAGCGCGCCAGGCGCGTTCGGGATGGCCCAGATGGAAGGTCGAAGAGAGCAGGCCGATCGAGACCGCGGCAAGGCCGAGACCCAGGCCGGCGAGGCCGAACCAGCGATCGGCCGGCAGGCGATCGAGCGACCCCAGCAGGCTCATCAGGGCCAGCAGCCCATATCCAGCGCCGGACATTGTCGTGAAAAAGATAACCGAGAAGGCGGGATGCATGTCAGGCGCAGCCGATCATCGCGACAGGGCCCGATCGACCCAGCGCAGCAGCACATTGCCGATGTTGCCGTTGCCGAGCGATTCGAGACGTGCTGGCGCACCGCTGCCGGCCTCGCAGCTGTTCTTGCGCGGGCGCGGCGGCAGATATTTGTTGGTCGGGCGGTAGCCCTGCTCGGGCATCAGGTCATAGCCCTGCCGCTCGGCCACCAGTCGCGAGACCGAGGATTCGGGATCGCCCAGATCGCCGAAATGGCGGGCGCCGACGGGGCAGGTGGCCACGCAAGCCGGCACACGATCGATCTCGGGAAGATTCTCATTGTAGATCTTGTCGACGCAGAGGGTGCATTTCTTCATCACGCCGACATCGTAATCATATTCGCGCGCGCCATAGGGGCAGGCCCAGGAACAGAGCTTGCAGCCGATGCAGATATCTTCATTGACCAGGACGATCCCGTCCTCGGCGCGCTTGTAGGAAGCGCCGGTCGGACAGACCGTGACGCAGGCCGGCTCCGCGCAATGGAGGCAGGAGCGGGGAAAATGCACCGTCTGGCTCTCGCGGCCTTCGCCGACCTCGAAGCTGTGGATGCGGTTGAACCAGACGCCGAGCGGATTGGGGCCGTAGGGATCCTCGTCCGTCATCGGCGCCATCTGGCCGCCGCTGTTCCACTCCTTGCAGTTCACCGCACAGGCGTGACAGCCGACGCAGATATCGAGATCGATGACGAGCCCGAGCTGCTTGCCGGTTGGATGGGCGGGGAGGGAGGTCATGCGGCCGCCCTCCGGCGCGTTTTGTCTTGCGCGATACCCCTCCCCCTACCCCCTAAGTCGATGTGATCGCTTCGCTCTACTTCTGAGCTTCGATCGCGATTTGGAATTGAGGTCGCGTCCCATTTCCTCGCCCCCTCCCCTTGCGGGAGGGGGTAGGGGGAGGGGTGGCAGCTGCAACAATGCATCATCACACCTTCTCCTTCCGTCCGCGGAAGGCGGCGCCATAGCGCAGCCGCTTCGGGCGCTTGGGCGCGCCCGGGATCGGTTTGGCGGCGGGGAATTGTGGCTCGGTGCGGCCGCTTTCAGCCGGCGTGCATTTCTCCAGCCGCACTTTGAGATCGTACCAGGCGGCCTGGCCGGTGACCGGATCGCTGTTCGAGTAGCGATGGCCATCGGGCTTCGGTGGCAGCAATTCCGAGATCACGTGATTGAGGAGGAATCCCTGCTCGGATTCCGGCGCCTTGGGCGAAAGGTCCCAGGCGCCCTTGCGCTTGCCGATCGCATTCCAGGTCCAGACGGTGCGTTCGTCGACGCCTTCCATCAGCTTGATGGGTGCCTTGACGCGGCCATGCGCACTGACGATCCAGACCCAGTCCTCGTCCGCCAGACCCAGCGCCTCGCCGGTGCGGCGGTTCACGAACAGCTTGTTATGGCCGTGGATCTGGCGGAGCCAGGCGTTCTGCGAGCCCCAGCTGTGATACATCGCCATCGGGCGCTGCGTGATGGCGTAGAGCGGGAACGCCGCCTCATTGCCGGCTTCCTGCTCGAGTGGGCGATACCAGAAGGGCAGGGGGTCAAAATAGGTGGCGATCCGCTCGCGATGCGCGTCCGGCGGCTGCATCCTTCCGTACCCTGCGGCGGCGAGACGGAATTTCTGCAGCACCTCGCTATAGATCTGCATTTGGATCGGCTCGGGGCGGTCGATGAACCCCATCTGGGTCGCCCAGCGCAGATAGTCGGCATTGGCGAAGCGATAATAGCGCTGATTCGGCTCCAGCTCATGGCGCCAGAAGCAGCCATTGGCCTTGTACATCTCGAGCTGATTCGGATTGACCTCGCCGCGGCCGATCTTGTCGCCGTCGGCGCCTCGCCAGCCGGCCAGCGGTCCGATGCCCGGACGGCGTTCGTGATTGACGATGTAATCGGCATAGAAGCCCGGATAGCGGGGCTCACCCTCAGGCGTGGTGAAGCCTTTGAGACCGAGGCGCGCGCCCAGATCGATCAGCACGTCCTGGAAGGGCCGCACGTCGCGGTCGGGTTGGATCACCGGCTGGCGGATCGCGTCGGCGCAGCCATCGGCATCCGAGATCGGCCGGTCCAGCAGCGAGATGCAGTCATGGCGCTCGAGATAAGTGGTGTCGGGGAACACCAGGTCCGCATAAGAGACCATCTCCGAGGCATAGGCATCGGAATAGATGATGTGCGGAATCTTGTATTGCCCGGTCGCCGGATCCTTGTCGGAAAGCATCTTCATCGTGCCGCTGCTGTTCATGGCCGAGTTCCAGCTCATATTGGCCATGTAGAGGAACAGCACGTCGATCGGGTAGGGATCGCCCGCCCAGGCGTTGGCGATCACCATATGCATCAACCCATGGGCCGCGAGCGGCGCCTCCCAGCTGAAGGCCTTGTCGATGCGGCGCGCCGTGCCGTCGGGATCGACCAGCAGATTCTCAGGGCCCGTCGGGAATCCCAGCGGCATGCCGCCCAAAGCCTCGCCGGGATTCATCTCGAGCGCATGGCCCGCCGGCAGGGGTGCCGGCGGCACCGGCTTCGGATAGGGCGGCTTATGGCGGAAGCCCCCCGGGCAGTCGATCGAGCCCAACAGCATCTGCAGGAGATGGATCGAGCGGCAGGTATGAAAGCCGTTCGAATGGGCCGAGATGCCGCGCATCGCATGCATGCTCACGGGCCGCCCGATCACATGGTCGTGGTGACGCCCGAGCCAGTCGGTCCAGGGAATGTCGAGGCGGATTTCCTGCTCGAAGGCCGCGTGCGCCAGCTCCGCGGCGATCCGCCGTGTCGTGTCGGCCGGAATGCCGGTCTCCTCGGCGACCGCGTCCGGGCAGTAGCGCGGATCGAGATAGCGCTCCGCCATGAGCTGGAACGCAGGGACGGCGTGCCGACCGTCGGGCAAGGTGAACTCGCCGATCAGCCCCGGATCGAGATCGGCCTGATAGGCGGTGACGGGCGCGTTGGCTTGCTTGTTCCAGGCCAGCGGCTGGCCTTCGCTGTTGCGCGCGAAGAGCCCGTCCTGCGCCGTTCCGGGCGCCCGGATCACGAGCCATGAGGCGTTGGTGTAGCGCACCAGATAGTCGACATCGATCTTGTCGGCCTTGAGCAGCTCATGGATCAGCGCCAGCACGAACAGCCCGTCGCTGCCCGGCCGGATGCCGAGCCATTCGTCGGCGATCGCGGAATAGCCGGTGCGCACCGGGTTGATCGAGAGGAACTTGGCGCCATGGTCCGCCGGCCGGCCCTTGAGCTTGCCCAGCCCGATCTTGATCGGGTTGCTGGCATGGTCCTCGGCGACGCCGAACATGACGAAGTACCGGGTATGGTCCCAGTCCGGCTCGCCGAACTCCCAGAACGACCCGCCGATCGAGTAGAGCCCGGCGGCGGCCATGTTGACGGAGCAGAACCCGCCATGGGCGGCATAATTGGGCGTGCCGAATTCCTTGGCCCAGAAGCCGGTGAGGGCCTGGCTCTGGTCGCGGCCGGTGAAGAAGGCGAGTTTCCTGGGATCGCGCCAGCGGACCTCGGACAGCCACTGGGTCGCCAGCAGCAGCGCTTCTTCCCATTCGATCTCGACGAACTCGCCCTGGCCGCGCTCGCCGACGCGCTTCAGGGGCTTGCGCAGCCGGGCCGGCGAGTTCTGGGTCATGATGCCGGCCGAGCCCTTGCCGCACAGCACGCCCTTGTTCACCGGATGGTCGCGATTGCCCTCGATATAGCGGACCCGTCCGTCCTTGATATGGACCTTGATTCCGCAGCGGCAGGCGCACATGTAGCAGGTGGTCGTCTTGACCTCGTCCGAAACCTTCGGCGAGGTGTCGACCTGCTCATGAACCGTGGTGAAGACGTCGAATCGCAAAATCCGGTAGACCTCGAAATGATCGCGCCCGGAGCATAGCCGCTGGCGGCCCGATCATCGGCAAAAACCTTGCCTCGTCCAGGATTCCAGCCGCCCGGACTGCCGCTGGCCTCGGATTTTGCTAGGATGTGGCCCAACCCTGGGACGTTCCCTGTCGCATGACAACCACCCTCGATGCCCGCAATCTCAAATGCCCCTTGCCGGTCTTGCGCGCGCGCAAGGCGATGAAGGAGGTCGCGGCCGGCGGTCTGCTCAAGGTGCTGGCGACCGACCCGGGCGCGCCTCGGGATTTCGTGCATTTTTGCCGGACCACCGGCCATGAGCTGGTCGAGTCGACCGAGTCGGACGGGATTTATAGCGTTACGATTCGAAAGTCCGCCTGATCGGTTGTTCGCCTGAGTCCCTTGGTCGGGGACTGCTCCGCGCATTTCAGCCCCGGCGAAGCCAGCGAGAGCCATGGCGCGCGATGTTGGCCAGCTTTCGAAGGCGGACGGCGAGGCGGAAAGCTCGCGACCCCAGCTGTGCCTCGGCCTCGATGAGCCGCGTGGCGGTCTTCTCGATAATCATGGAAAAGCGCTCAAGCCGATCGCCGATACCGGCAGGCTTGGCCGAGGCCAGGATCGTCTCAAACACGCCGGCGTTGTATGCGGGATCGAAATGACTCCGGCAATAAGCTTCGAGCCGCTTCATGAGTTCGGCCCGGACATTCGCGTCCCGCACCCGTTCAATGGCTGCCGACCATTCGCTTGATGCGCCATTGACCTTGATGATTCCTTCATTTTCTCCTGCCCTGGCGAATGCTATCTCGTCCGTCACCAGGGGAACCGCGCCCAGATAAAGCGAGGTCAGCAAGACGCTGTCGGTCTTGTAAGCGATGTTCGAGCTGGCGCCTTTCGAGTGAACAAGGATGTCGATGCCGGGCCTGCGCCAGCGTTCGGCGAAGTCGTCATAGAGATAGACGGGCGGCACATCGCGGAATGCGACCGGCGGGCGCGGTCTCGTCCAAGCCTTCGGCTTCGGCGATCTTCTGGCGAACAACTCGACAGCGCCTTGCTTGGCGACTGCCTCCAGGGCGGGATAGACATTGCATTCCAGATCGGCCCGCCGGAAGTCGCCGCCGATGAATCCAATGCGTAGCGAGGAAGGATGGGGTTCCTGCAGAATTCGTCGATACTTTTCCAGTGCGATTCGATCGAACACGGGCCCGAAGGGTCGGACATCGCCATGCAGATTTTCTGCCGTGTAGTAGCCGGCCAGACTGGGCGACGTCGCGAGAACCGCCTTGAATCTGCGCAAGGCCCGTCTCATGTTCCCGATCTTGTATCTCGCGAAGCTCCTGTCTTCACGCGCCAACTCGATGAAATTGTCGTCGGCGAGGTAGTAGAGATCGATTCTCGCCATGAGACATGCTTCGGTCAGCGCTTGGATCGAATCGTCGAGCAGGAACCGCACGATGATGATGGCATCACATGTCATCGCCGCCTGTAGCTGGCGGGCGTATGGTGCCGAGAGATCGATGAAGCGAAGACTTGGTCCGTATTGCTCCCTGATTCCGTCGAAACAGAGCGAAACCGAAGCATCCATATGACCGAGCACGCCAACGGTCGGTCGTGTGGCTGCGGCGAGTATGTCGCGATCAACCGCCCCCCCGCCACGCGACGGACTGATCCAGGCCTTGTCCTCGAAGAAATTGCCGGCGGCGGCCGTGGCGGCCTTCAACCAGTGCGATGACGCTTCCGGAACCGCGGTCACATCGCGGTCGGGAAGGTTTCCAGGCAGCAAATCACCGGGCGAGCGACTGGAATTGAACTCATCCCTGACGTCTTTGTAGACGGGATAGACCCTTCCCAGGCTGTCGGCCAGCGAGGGACCCATCTCGCGTCCCATGAAGGCGGGAACCCGGATGATCGGATAATGGCGGTGAATGCGACGCCAGAGATCCCAGTCGCACTCACGCGCGGCGAGAACATGCGGATCGAAGAAGCCGACCTGTTCGACGATAGTCCTCGGAACGACGACGCTCGCATTCGCGATGAAGTTGTACCTTGCCAGGTTGCCATAGGGAATTTCGGCCTTCCCCAGAGTGTTGACGTGGCCGTCCGATCCCACCATGTCCGCATAGCCGTGGACGAGCGATTGCGGATGCGCCCGCGCCGCTGGCAACAGCTGTTCGAAGGCGCCCGGATCGAAGATGAAATCGTCGAATGCAAAACCGATGAAACGGCCCCGCGACTTGAGATAGGCCTCGAACTCGGATACTGCTGGAAGGCCGATATTGCGCGGATGGGTGAGACAGCCGATGCGTCCGTCATCGGCCATCGCGCGGCGAATGATGTCGGCGCTGCCGTCGGTCGAAGCATCGTCAATGATGATGAGCTCGAAGTCGCGGAAAGTCTGGCCCCGGATGTTGTCGATTGCCGCCTGAAGCAGTCCATCCCGGCCGCGACGGAACGTCGGGAGAAAGATGGAGAGTTCGGGATCGGCGCCCTTCCAGGCGCTCCCGGCGGCCCATACCGTGTCGGCGACGAGTTCTGAAACCTTAGGCATGAGGAAATTCACCGAGTCGTTCAGTCCGCCGCAAAATAACAGTTGCTGGGCAGCGGATTCCATGTCGGTAAAGCGGATATGAGCTGATCATCGAACTGGCAGGCGCCGAGTCGGCCGGTCGAATCGCAGATTCCGGCTCATCGTGGAGCCCGGCCGGTCAATGCGCGTCGTGTCAAACGCGCCGCGCCTCGAAGATAGTTTCTCAGTCGAGGGCTGCCCGAAAGAAAGCGGCGAAGCGGGACGCCCATCCTCCAGTAGGTCGATGCCCGGATCGCCGCCAGCTCGCGCTCGGCGTCGCTGGGAACAGCAACCGCCGCGACGGGGTGAATCACCTCGCCGTCGATTGCCGACAGAAGCCGCAGGGCGTTCAGCCCGATCGGGTCGGCTTCTCGATAGCCGGCGAATTCCGCCTCCACCTGCCTCAACATCCGATCAAACTCACCCAGGGATGTTCTGCCATCATATCGTTCGACGACTCGGTTCCTCCCGGCTTGCGCGAACCTCTTCGATGCGCCCGGCGTTTCCCTCATTATCCTTATCTTCTGCGCAAGGTCGTTCGCATCTCCCGGGGTGAAATGCAGCCCCGTGACCATATCCTCGACGATATCGATCAAACCGCCGGTTCGCGCCGCGATGACCGGTGTTCCGGCAGCCATGGATTCGATCGCTACCATGCCGAAAGGCTCAATCTGCGATGGCACTATGGTGGCGAAAGCCTGGGCATAGACAAGACCCGCATTGCTCGTGCGGCCAGGGAAGGCGACTAGATCGGAAACGCCGAGTTTTCGTGTGAGATCCTGTAACGAGCTGCCAAGCGGACCGTCACCATAGACGTCGACACCGATCTCGATGCCACTGTCCCGCAGGAGTCGGACCGCCTGAATGACGATATCGATCCCCTTGTGACGTTCCAATGTGCCAAGCACGCAGAATCGGGTGCTCGCAGCTCTCTGAATCGGGCGCGGATCGAGATCGGTCCAATTGGGAATTGTGCAGACGATCCCGGGCCGGGCAAGCAGGCGGAAATGACTTTCAGTCCAAGACGAACAGCATACGATGCGACTGGCGGATTCCAGTGCGATGCCGTCCGCAACTGTCTTGAGCCAATCGAATCGCCGGATTTGCCCCGGATCGAGAATGCCGTGGGCCCAGAGAATATAGGGCAGGCCCGCCATCCTTGCTCCCAGAGGCGCCTCGAGATTCGTGAGGGTATTCACGACCACGACGTCGGCCTTTGTCTGCCAGTACAGATCCGCATAAGCCTCGGCGGATCTGAGAACATGACGCGCGTATTCCGCGGCTTCTTGCGAATCTTCGAACAAGTACCAGCGTGTGGCCGGAGCTTCTTGCCACTTGATGCCCGCGCTTGCCAACGTCGCGGGCATCGGCCCGAGGGACGCCTCGGGTATCAACACCGTCGCGCGATGTCTAGTTCCTCGCTCAAGGCCGACCGCGAGATTGACCAGCATGCGTTCCGCGCCGGAAAGCAGAGGCGAATGCGAAACCAGGGTCACGTTCGCCATTATCGGCGAAACTCTCTTGCAGCGTGAACGCGCCGCATCAAGGCGGCAAACTGCTTCGCGACAACCGGGACATCGAAGCTTGTCGCGATATCGGTGCGAGCCGTCGCGTGCATGGTTCCCAGAAGATCCTTATCCAGAAGCCCCTCGACAGCCTGCCGCCATGCCTCCTTTTGGCTATGATCATGGACGAGAACGCCGTTCTCGCCCTGTTGGATGCACCAGATATAGGGCTCGACATCGGAATAGACGCCGACCGCCCCGGCAGCGGTGGTCTCAAGGTATTTGTTCGGGCATTTGGATCGCGACGTGCGCGTGTCGTCGAGCGGACCCAGGAGAATATCCACGCCGGTCTTGCGGATCTCCCGGGCATATTGCTCGTAGGGAAGATGGGGGAGCTCGATGATGCGGCATCCCGCAATGAGGTTTCGTTGATGCGGGAGAACGGTGCCGAAAACGAGCAGATCCACATCGGTTCTTGCTCTTCCTATTTCGCCCAAGGCCGCGAAAGGAGCGTCGGTGAAACGTGCGGATCCGCTGTAACCGATCAGAAACCGTTCGGAGGCGGGCCGCGGCGTCGCCTCGAATGCCGCAAGATCCACGCTGTTCGGAAGGCTGATGACCTGGCGGGCGTAGGGCGCAAGGTCCGAGATCAGGAGGCGGTTATATGTAAGGACGTGGTCGGCATTGCTGATCCCAAACAAGAAATTCTCGTAGTTGGGAGTGCCGCGGCTGAAGCTGGCTTTGTAAAGGTCCGGCCAGTCGGCCGCAACCGTGAGCCAGTTGTCGTCGATCATGTAAATCGAGGGGATTCGAAGGTCGCGGCACCATCCGATGATGTTCCGAACATTGTCCACTTTGCAGCGAGAAAGAATGACGATATCGCTGCCGGCGATGTCATTTCGGGTAACAAGATGATCGAAGAGCGATTTGTAGGTGGCAAATCCGCTGCCCTCGAGATTGTCGACATAGTTGAAGAAGCAGAGCCGGTTGTGATGATATTCCCAGGGACCGCCGGTCACGGTAATCTTCAGAGGGCCTGGGCGATCCGTGGCCGGCGAGGCCGCCGGCGGATCGGATCGCGCCAACGAGGCGCTGCGGCGCAGGAGATAGGCGACGTCACCTTCTGGAATGTCCTTCAGGAATGATGATTGTCGAGTGTCCGACGGCCGGAGCCGCCGCGACAGATAACGTCGTTGCAGGTCGTCCGAAACAGGGACGGGTGCGGGGAAATGCGCGGCCATATCGGCTACGACCGGTTGGCGACGCTGCGTCCCGTCGAGAAAGGTGAAATTGTACGATCGAGCGAGCCGAAGCAGGAGGTCCCATTCGGCCGACCGCTGCATCAGCGGCGATGGATCGAAGCCCCCTATGGCTTCCAGTAGCCTGCGAGGGATGGCGACGCTGGACGGAGAGAGCAGGGGGCCGTTCAGCAACCAGCCATAGAGATTCTCACCCGACAAGCCGTGTGGCAGCCCGTAACGTCCAGCGATATCGTGATCGGCGATTGCGAGGATCTCGTCTATGGGTCCGTCGCTCCGGGACGCCGCAGCCAGCGAATCAACGATGCGGGGGGACAGGAGGTCCCGGGCGCTGGCAAATAGCACGCGCTGCCCTGCTGCGGAGGCCAGGCCTCGGTTGAAGAGGCGAGCCGGCGACCAGTCCTCCTCGGGAGCGGTCAGCGTCGTGACGCTGGCATATGCCGAGCTCAGCGATTGGGCGGTCGGCAGGGTCTGCCACCGGCTATCGGCGAAAACGACGATGACCTCGATGTCGGCCGGTGCCGGTGCAAAGATCTGGTCAAGGGCTTCTGCGAAGCGGCCCAATGCGATCTGGTTGATCTCGAACCGGCCGAAGAATGCCGCTATGATCGACAGGGAAATATGAGCCTTTGCATCCGCGAACATGTGCGACCTCTAGGCACCTTGCCGGCTGGCTGTCGAGACCGCTGCTAGCTTGCTTGAAGCTATTGCAAGGCTGTGGAAAGTAATAGACCGAGTAGCCTTCGTAATCGAATTCGGTGCAGGCAGGAAGAGGCGTCATGCAGGAGCTGGATGACCGGACGTTCTTGGCGGAGCGGGTCCAACCCATACCCGGTTGGTTGTTCGACTTCGCGGCGTTGAGAACCATGGAGCTGCTGAGATGGCAGGGTGAGCAGGGCATCACGGGCAGTCTTCTGGAGATCGGTGTTTACTGCGGCCGCTATTTTTCATTGCTCTTAAGGTCGGCGAGGCGGACCGGGGCGACCGTCGTCGGTATAGATACGTTTCAGCTGAATAGCCCCGCCTTGCTCCGGGAGCATATGGAGCGTGCCCTCGGCGGCGCCGATTTCAAGCTCATCGAACAGCCATCGACCAGCCTGAAGGCGAAGAATGTATTAACCGTGTGCGGCAGCCGGCCAAGATTCATCAGTATCGATGGTTCGCATGCCTATGACGATGTCCTTTGGGACCTGCGTCTTTCGGAGTCGATCCTGGCGGCGGGAGGCGTGATTGCCGCGGACGATTTTATTAGCCCCGAATGTCTCGGAGTCAATCAGGCGATCAACGACTTCCTTTCGCGGCGAAAGGATCTGGCGCCTTTCGCGTACTTTGCAAATAAGCTCTTCCTTTGTCGTCGGCGCATGCATCGCAGCTATATCGAACTGATGGAAGCGCTTGTACTGGCAGACCAAACCGATATTCGCGCTCTTAAATTCGCCGAACATAGGAAAGTCGGCCGAATCAATTGCTTCACTCACTTCCACGGTGATGAGCTTCTGGTTGCGGGCTAGTGGGGACGAAGTCCTTTGCCGGCCGGAAAGGCTATCGGATAGTTCAAGACCGTCAGGCCAAAAGGCAGGTTGGACTCCGAATGCGAGGCAACAACCTCGCGGCGAATAATATCACCCTCGCGGATCTCGCGCAGCGGCAGGACGGTTTCCTGGATGAAGCCGTTGCTTTCCTGGTGGCGTATGGCGGCGGGGTTGTTGGACATGACCCGCACAATCAGCCTTTGAGCGCCGAGCTCGTCGATCGCCCAGCGGATCACCTGTTGTGCCACCTGTCTGAAGAGCCCGCGAGGACCGTAAGACGAGCCGCGCAGCGTGTTGTCGATTTCGGCTTCGCCGTCGCCGACGAGCAGCAGACCGTAATGTCCGAGCGGTTCGCCATCCAGGCTTTCGACCAGGAACAGGATGCGTCCCGGGTCGCCGACCGGAAATCGCCCCATCCATCGGCGGGTGCCTTCCGGATCGAACGGCACGATGGTGAGGAAGCGGTCCTTGTTCTCCTCGCGCCAGCGGGCGAGGGTCGCGACCAGGCGGTCGTCGGCGAGATCGGAGGCCAGCAGAGGACGCAAGGTCGCCATGGTGCCGCCGGCCTCATCGTGAATCTGGAAGCGGAGAGGATGGGCGGCGGACTTCGCGTCCGCCAGCTTCCGCTCCGCCGCCGGCCAGAGCCCGCTCACGCGAACGTCCTCTTCGGGGGCGCTTAAGCAACCATGCCGATGCGGAAGCGGATCACGCTCTCGATGACCTTGTCCACATCGGCATCGGTGAGCCGAAGATGCAGCGGCAGCGAAATGATCCGCTCCGACATGCGGTCGGCATTCGGGCAGAGCCCGCGATAGTCCGCAAACATGCGGTAGTCGGTGTTCGACAGATAATGAACGCCGGGAAACACGCCGCATTCGTTGAGATGCACCATCATCTGGTCGCGTTTCGCGACGGCGATCTGATAGAGGTGGCGCGACGAGACGCAGCCCGGGGCGACCGGAATGGTCGAGATCGCCTCCAGTCCGCGGAAGCCCGCGTCGTAGCGCGCGGCAATCTCGCGCCGGCGGTCATTGTCCCGTTCGAGATAGGGGAGCTGCGCCAGTGCGATCGCGGCCATGATAGAATTACCGTGATACTTGAAGCCCACATATTCGACGTCATAGAGCCACTTGTAGGTTCCGCCTTCGCTGGTGCGCGTATAGGTATCTTTGTTGATGCCGAGCCAGGTCTTCTTGCGGGCGATCTCATCCAGATGCCCATCCTCGAAACAGATCATTCCCGAATCCGCCGTCGGCAGGTTCTTCACCGCCTGGAAGGAAAAGACGGTGACGTCGCCCGTGGGCGTCCGGTCATGGAGACGCGTACCAGCCATGTGGGCGGCATCCAGGATCAGCTTGATGTCGTGGGCGGCGCAAAGCGTCTGGATCTCTTCGAAGCGGCCGGTATTGCCGCCGAGGCCCACGAAGATCAGCGCCTTCGTTCGCGGCGTGATGCGCTGGGCGACGGACCGAGGATCCAGGCAGAGATATTCGTCGACATCGGCGAAGACCGGCTTCAGCCCTTCATAGAGGATGACATGATTGGTGGAGACGAAGGTCAGCGGCGTGGTGATGACCTCGTCGCCCTCCTGCCAGCCATATTCTTCCTTGAAGACGTTCAGCGCTAGGTGCAGGCCGGCCGTAGCTGAGTTCAGGAAATGAGCATGCGGCAGCCCGACATGTTCCTTCCACCGGTTCTCTATCTCGACGGTCTTGAATCCCAACCCGGTCCAGCCCCGTTCGAGACATTCGCGAATTTCGGCGAGCACCTCGTCGATGGCGAAGGTCGGGACGAAGAGTTGGATACTCATCAGGCAATGCTCCTGGGGGACGAGGCCGGGCTACGGAAGGGCGGCCATAGAGTGACACAAGTGAGGATGCCCCAACTTGTGTCAATTTGCGATAGTGCGCGACCGGAAGATGTATTGATACCCAGGGAAATTCGGGTCGATCCCCGACGGAAATTCAGGTGGCTTCGGCGCCGGGGCAGGCATTACCCGCTGAAAATGAGGCAGCGACTCCGGGGCGGACGTCAGTTCGACGTCCCGGTCGTTGCCTTGCCCAACTCCGCATAGTAGCGCGCGGCGCCCGGATGAAGCGGGATCGGCAGGCGCAGCAGCGCGGCATCGAGCTTGATTTTCTGACCCACCGGACCGGCCTGGTCGAGCAGCCGGCGGGTCGATTTGTGCCAGAGCGCGCGCGTCAGCTCATAGACCAGCTCCGCATCGAGCTTCTCGTCCACCACCCACAGCGCGCCGATGCCGAGCGTGACGGTGCTGCCAACGCCGTCATAAGCACCGGCCGGGATGAGATCCACGGTGAGATAGGGATTGGCCTCGCGAAGTGCCGAGGCCTGATCGTCGTTGAGCGCCACCAGCTTGATCGGGGTTTCGCTGGCCAGGTCGACCAGGGCCGGGATCGGGTAGCTGCCGACCGTGATGATCGCGTCGATCTCGCGTGCGGCGAATTTTTTGGTCGCGTCGGCCAGGTCGAGATAGGCGGGCTTGATCCGCTTCTCGGTGAGGCCATAGGCGCCCAGGACCAGAAGCGATGTCACCATCGCATCGGAGCCTTTTTCCCCGATCGCTACCCGCCGCCCTTTGAGATCGGCAACGCTGTCGATCGAGACGTCGGCATGAACCACCACATGCACGCCCTCCTGATAGAGGTTCGCGATGGCGCGCAGACCCGGAATGGCGCGTCCACCATCGAAGGGGGGCAGACCCGTGGCCGCCGCCGCGGCGATGTCCGCCTGGCAGAGACCGGAATCGAGGTTGCCGGCGGCGATCTGGGTGAGGTTGTCGATCGATCCGTTGGTGGTCTGCGCGAGCGCGATCAGCCCCGGCACCCCGCAACTGCCGCCCTGATTGCAGTCCCGGGCGCCCGGCGGGTTGGAGACCGCGCTGGCGATCACGCCGCCGATCGGAAAGTAACTGGTCTCGGGCGCCCCGGTACCGATGCGGAAATAGCGAAGGTCCTGCGCCTGAAGGGGACCGGTCAGCGCCATCAGGCAGAGGCTGAGCAGCAGCGCGCGCGCCATCAGGCTCGCGCTGGAACCGTCAGACAGCCTTCGGCAAAGTGACTGGCGCACGGGGTGGGTCGGGAATGCGGAGGTCCCGCGACGCGGCGCGGCAGCCTGCTCGGCGGTGATGGGAGTACGCATTCGCCTCATGGGTGGCGCGCCATTTATTCAGCGCCCAGCATCGGGAATAGTGAGACCAAAACAAGGCGCCTTGAAGGGTCACTTGTGGCAAAGGCGTGGGCCAGGACGCATCTATAGCCGCTGGCGCGTGCTTGTGTCCTAGGAATCGATGCGTTTCAGCGCCAGAACGCAATTCAACCCGCCAAAGGCGAAGGAGTTGGAGAGCGCGGCCTCGACCGCGACCTTGCGCGCCTGGTTGGGCACATAATCGAGATCGCATTCCGGATCGGCCTCGGTGAAGCCCGCCGTCGGCGGAAGCATATCCTCCGTCAGAGCACCCAGAACGGCCACCAGCTCGATGGCACCGGCGGCCCCCAGCGCATGGCCATGGACGGCCTTGGTCGAGGAGACGGCGAGGCGGTCGGCATGGCGGCCGAAGACCTTTCGAATGGCCTTGGTTTCCGCCGGATCATTGGCCGGCGTGGCGGTGCCGTGGGCGTTGATATAGCCGATCTGCTCGGGCGCCAAACCGGCATCGGCCAACGCGCCGGCAATGGCGGCCGCGGCGCCGTCGACCGATGGCGCCACGATATCGCCGGCGTCCGCGGACATGCCGGCGCCAACCAGTTCGGCCAAAGGACGGGCCCCTCGCGCACGTGCTGCCTCCAGCGGCTCGAGCAGGAACATGCCGGCTCCTTCGCCCAGCACCATGCCGCGCCGGTCGCGGCAAAAGGGACGGCAGCCATCCGGCGATACGACCCGAAGCGCCTCCCACCCCTTGATCCCGCCGAAGGTCAGGGGGGCCTCGGCACCGCCGGCGAGCGCAACCGGGACCCGGCCCAGGCGGACCATGTCGAAGGCGACCGTAAGGGCATGATTGGAGGAAGCGCAGGCCGAGGTCACGCCAAAGGCGGGCCCGCGCAGGCCGAACTCCATCGAGACATGGCTGGTGGGGGCGCTGGGCATGGCGCGCGGCACGGTGAGCGGCGGGAGGCGATCGGCCTTCTCTCCGTAGAGCCGCTGAAAGCCTTCGTCCTGGGTGGACTGGCCGCCGATCCCGGTCGCGACAATGACCGCGCACCGTCGAGCCAACTCGCCGTTCAGGGTAATTCCCGACTGCTTGACCGCTTCGCGCGCGGCCACCAGAGCGAATTGCGTGAAACGGTCATAAAGCGGCAGCTTCTTTTCGTGGAAGTGGCGGGCGGGGTTGAAGCCGCGAACCTGAGCGCCGGTCGTGATCCGCATCCGCTCCAGAGGCAGGCCCTCGAGCGTGGCGGTCGCCGAACGGCCCTCGCGCATTCCGGCCCAGGTCGACGCGAAATCCGGTCCCAGCGCCGATACGCAGCCGGCACCGGTAATGACCACGCGGTTCATGACCCGGAGCGCGCGCTCAAGCCGTCTTGGCAGTCATCTGCCGCTCGATCTCCGCCACGAGCCCGGCCACCGAACCGGTCTCCGTGCGGGGATCGTTGGTCGGCAGATAGATTTTGAACTCTTCCTCGATCGCGAACATGATCTGCACGAAATCCAACGACGGAATATCCAGATCCTTCAAGGTCGAGTTCCCCGAAATTCGCGCCCGGTCCAAACCACTTTCGCGGGCGATAATCTCGATTACCTTGTCCTCGATAGCCGACATCACTGCTGCTTTCTCCCCTTCTGGTCACGTATCGGGCCGGTCCTTACTACGTTCCAGCCCCCTGACTCGTTCCCCCAACCCTCTTATTTCTTCCGCTATTCGCTTGAGCCGTGCAAGCCCCAGCAACTGCTCCAAAAACTGCTGACGGGGCATGGCGGGCGTTCCCCCGACCACCAGGCCCGATGCCAGATCCCGGCCGACCCCAGACGAGGCCATCACCACTGTGTCGTCGCCGATGGTCACATGATCGGCGATTCCCGCCTGGCCGCCCAGCACCACCCGATTCCCGATCTGGCAGCTTCCGGCAATGCCGACTTGACCGGCAATCAGGCAATCCTCACCGATCCGGCAATTATGGCCGATCATCACCAGATCGTCGATTTTGGTCCCTCGTCCGATCACCGTATCGCCGACGGTGCCGCGATCGACGGCGCTGTTGGCGCCGATCTCGACATCGTCGCCGATCACCACCCGGCCCAGGGAGGGGATCCGCTCGATGGCCTGGTTCCGGGTCTGGACCCGATCTCCCAGCGTCGAGGTCTCGACGCTGCCCGGCTCCGGCGTGGCATAGGAAAACCCGTCCGCCCCGAGACAGACATTGAAATGCAATATCACCCCTGCGCCCAGGATCACGCCGGGACCCAGGCGCACGCCGGCGTGGAGCCGGCAGCCGGGACCCAGCCGCGATCCCTCGCCAATGGTGACGTTGCCGTCGAGAATGCAGCCGGCGCCGATCTCGGCGCGGGCACCGATCTGGGTAAAGGGTCCTACGAAAGCGTCAGGGGCGATCCGCGCGCTGGCATCGACGATGGCCGAGGGATGGACGCCCGGTTGGAGCCGCGCCTCCGGCAGGAACAGCGGCAGAAGTTTCGCCAGGGCGTAGCGGGGCCGCGACACCCGGATCAGGCCGGCAAACCGTCCCGCGGGCAAGGCCAGGCCCTCGACCGTCAGAACTGCGCGCGGGGCGGGGGATGTCAATTGTCCGAAGGCCTGGGCGGAGAAGACCAGCGGCAAGTCCGCAGCCGAGCGGGCATCCGCGGGTTCGCAGGGGCGATCGACTTCGATGCCGCCGTCGCCCTCCCATCGGCCGCCAATATGGGCGGCCAGCGCATCGAGGCGATGACGCGACGCTGAGCTCATGCCGATGATCGCGCTCCGGCCGCTCAGGGCTGGAGGAACTTCGTCTTGCAGCTCGAAGCGATCGATTTCAGCTTGTTGAGGGAGTCCGGGTTCGCCAGCGTCGCCGCGTTGAGATCGGCCGCGAGCTTTTGATACTCTTCATACGTGAACTGCGACTTCGCGCCATCGTTCGCGCAATTGCAAAAACCGGTGCATTTGGTTTGATCGAAATTCTGCGAGCAGGACTGCATGCAGCTCTTGAAATCGTTGTCGAGCTGCTCTTTCGGAATCTCGGTGGCAAGGACCGGCCCCGCGAGCAGGACAAGGGCAAGGCCGAGGCTGGCAGCGAAGGACCGGAACATGAGCGGAGTCGTCCTTAAATGGTGCGCAATGGCGGCATCCTCTCCCTGGCGGTGGGCGGCGTCAATCGCGGGTGGCTCGTTCTTTCGATGTTCGCGGCCAAGAGCCGCTGCGCATTAATTGTGGCCAATCCGGGGCGCGCGCCCGGTGGCCCCAAGGCCGCTGCCCTCGACGGGTTGTGTCAGACCGGCTAAGAAGCGGTTCCCCGCCCGATGAGCCAGGGCTTCCAGCCGGTTTCTTGTCGGTTTCCAGGCCCGCCCGTCATGTCCGCCACCGCCCCTGATGCCGCCTCCAAGATTTTCCGCCCCGGTCTTCTCGCCGGGCGCACGGCCCTGGTCACCGGTGGCGGCACGGGGATCGGTTTGGCCATCGCACAGGAGCTGGGCCGGTTGGGCGCGCGGGTCGTTATCGCCGCGCGCGACGGCGATCGGCTGGAACGCGCGGCGGCCGATCTTGGCGAGGCCGGGATCGCCGTCCGTGCCGAGCCCTTGAACATCCGCAAGGAGGCCGAGGTCGATCTGCTCCTGGATCGGCTGCAGGCCGACGACTGGTTGCCGGACATTCTGGTGAACAATGCGGGCGGCCAGTTCCACGCCGAGCCGCTGGCGATCAGCGCCAATGGATTTCGCGCGGTGGTGGATTTGAATCTGAATGGGACCTGGCATGTGACCAAGGCGGTCGGCGAACGGCTGGTTGCCGCGCGGCGGCCGGGGCGGATCGTCAATATCGTCCTGTCGCTGTTTCAGGGCTTGCCCGGCTCGGCCCATGCCGGCGCGGCGCGTGCCGGGGTCATCAACCTCACCAAGTCGCTGGCCCTGGCCTGGGCCAAGCATGGCATCACCATCAATGCGGTGGCTCCCGGCACCATCGACACGCCCGCTCTCGCGCAATACGACGCGGCGGAAATGGCCGCCGATATCCAGCGCCTGCCGGTCAAGCGGATGGGCCGGCCGGAAGAGGTGGCGCAGCTCGTCGCCTTCCTGGTGTCGCCGGCGGGCGATTACATGACGGGCACGACGCTGATCCTGGATGGCGGCGAACATCTGATGGGCCCGGTGGCCGCCGCATGAACCCTCCGGACCGGACCTAGCCAGCCCGGCCCGTCTCGGCCAGACTGGTCCCCAGAGTTCTCGAACCCTTCCCATGAACATCGCGATCGACCCGACGCCCATGTCCGCTTCCGTGACCGACGACCGGCAGAAACGCCGCCTGGCTAATCTGCGCCGCCTGCTTTCGCCCCGCCATGTCGCCTTTGTCGGCGGCCAGGGGGTCGCCGTTCCGATCGAGCTCTGCCAGAAGGCCGGCTTCGCCGGCAAGATCTGGCCGGTCAATCCCAAATATCCCGAGATCGCCGGGCTGCCTTGCGTGAAGACGCTGGCCGATCTGCCGGAGCCGCCGGATGCCGTGTTCCTGGCGGTGCCGCGCGAAATGACGGTGGAGATGGTGGGCGAGCTGGCGCGGATGGGTGCGGGTGGGGCGGTTTGCTATGCCGCGGGCTTCGCCGAGGTGGGCGAGGAGGGCAAGGAACTGCAGAAGGCGCTGGTGGCGGCGGCCGGCGATCTCGCGGTGGTCGGCCCCAATTGCTACGGCCTGCTCAACTATGTCGACGGTGTCGCCATGTTCGCCTCGGGGCCCGGCTGGGCCCGCTCCAAGGGCGGCGTGGCGCTGGTGATGCAGAGCGGCAACATCGCGCTCAACCTCACCAACCATCAGCGGTCGGTGCCGCTTTCCTATGTCATCACCTGCGGCAATCAGGCGGTGCTCGACATCGCCGATTACATCGAATGCCTGGCCGACGACCCGCTCGTGTCGGTCATCGGCCTCTATATGGAAGGCATGCCGGACGCCGCGCGGTTCGCGCGGGCGGCCCTGAAGGCGCTCAAGGCCGGCAAGCCGGTGGTGGTGCTGAAGGCCGGCAATTCGGAGCTGGGCAGCAAGCTGGCCATGAGCCACACCAGCTCGCTCGCTGGCAATGACAAGCTCTTCAGCACGCTGTTCGATCGGCTGGGGGTCGTGCGCGTGCGCGAGCTTTCCGAGCTGCTGGAGACGGCGAAGCTGCTGTCGATCTCCGGTGCGCCCGAGGACAACCGCCTGCTCGTTTTCACCTGCTCGGGCGGCGACAGCCTGATGACGGCCGACCGCTCGGCCGAGGTCGGGGTCGAGCTGCCGCAATTCCCTGAGAAAACCGCCGCGTCCTTGCGCGAGCAGCTGCCGCATTTCGCCTCGGTCTCCAATCCCCTGGACTACAACACCTCGCTCTGGGGGCATAAGGACAAGCTCGAGACATGTTTCGAGACGGCGCTCCACGGCGACTATGACGCCGCCATGCTGGTGATCGATTTCCCGGTCGACGACAAGAGCGGCTACGACGCCTGCTTCATCGCAACCGATGCGCTCATCCGTGCGGGCCGGATCCATGGCAAGCCGGCGCTGGTGACGAGCTCGCTCTCGGAGCTGATGCCGACCGAAGCGCGCGATCATGTGGTCAAGTCGGGCGGCACGCCGCTGCAGGGTCTGCAGACCGCGATCGACGCCTTCGCCGGTGCCGCGCGTTTCGGACAGCGCCGTCGCGCCCTGATGAAGCCTGGCGCGATCGAAGCGGCCCTGCTGCCGAACCTGCCGCCGGTGCTGGCGACGACCCGTCTGCTGGGCGAGGCGGAAGGCAAGGCGGCCCTGAAGGCGCAAGGCCTGACGGTGCCGGAGAACCGCGTGGTCAACGCCGCCGAAGCGGGCCCAGCGGCGACGGCGCTCGGTTTTCCGGTGGTGGGCAAGCTGGCCGAGCCGGTGCTGGCGCACAAGACCGAAGCCGGCGCGGTCAAGCTCAACCTCAAGAGCGCCGACGAGGTGAAGGCGGCCGTGGCCTCGATCGGCGAGAATCTGGCGCGCTACAAGCCGGGCGCCCGGCCCGAGCGCTTCCTCATCGAGCGCATGGTTTCGGATGTGGTCGCGGAGCTGATCGTCGGGGTGAAACGCGACCCGCAGTTCGGGCTGATCCTCGTCGTCGGCGCCGGCGGCATCCTGGTCGAGATGGTCGAGGATGCCGCGACCTTATTGCTGCCGACCGCGCGGGAGGATGTCGCGAAGGCGGTTGCCGGGCTGAAGATCGCCAAGCTGCTGAAGGGCTATCGCGGCAAGCCCGCCGGCGATATCGATGCGGCGGTCGATGCGGTGATGGCGATCGCGGCCTATGCCTATGCCCATCGCGACAAGCTGGTCGAGCTCGACGTCAATCCGCTGATGGTGCTGCCAAAGGGCAAGGGCGTCGTCGCGGTCGATGCGCTCGTGGTGATGGGCGTCTGATTCCGATCGCCCCCGTGCTTATGGGGGCGCCGGCAGTCCTGTCAATTTCGGTCGGATCGCCAGGACGGGGAGCTCAGGGCCTCAGGGCAGACCGATGCGCGGCGGGCCGCCATTGGCGGCCTGGCTCGGACCGATCGTGTTCAACAGGCGCGAGGAATCCTCGGCCAGTTTGATGCACTCGGTCAGCATGCCCATGATGCGGACATTGTTGTATCGCACCGGCGCCGCAAGGGGACTCGGATCCTCGAGGATCTTGCTGCAGCGTCGGATGATGTCCTTCTGGATCTCGCTGAGGATGTCCTCGAGGCGCCATCCGGTCGGGTTCTCTGGTGTGACGAGGAAACGTGTCACCGGGGTCAGTCCTTCTGTGCCGAGCCGGGGCATGGAAAGCCCTCGGCTGCTTCAAGCCGACCTTAAGGACCAAGCGTAGCTATTTGGTTACCATAAGCCCGATGCCGTTCCGCCCCAGGATCGGCCGAAATATCCTGAAAAATCCTGGGGTTGTGCGGAAACGCGGGAGGGCGTCAACTGGGTTGGGGGCCGCTTTTGGCGGGCCCTGGACGGAATTGGGAAAAGGGGATCGGGATGGCGAAGGCGCAGGGCGTAGCCGTGGTGACGGGCGGCAATCGGGGGATCGGTCGCGAGATCTGCCTCCAGTTGGCGGAACAGGGCTTTCATGTGGTGCTGACGGCGCGCGATGCCGCCAAGGGCAAGGCAGCCGCCAAGGCGCTGAAGCAGGAGCTGGGCCCGAAGGCCGGAGCGATCGAGTTCTTCAAGCTCGATGTCACGGATGCCAAGCGAATCCGTGCGCTGGCGCGTCATCTCGAAAGCAAGCTCGGCGGTTGCGACGTGCTGGTGAACAATGCCGGCATCTATCTCGAGGGCGGCTATGACGCCGCCGGCTCGCCCATCGACAGCATCCAGACCGAACCGATGTCGAAGG
>NZ_JBOHKS010000172.1:0-6660 GCF_050729195.1 Hypericibacter sp. | reverse complement strand
GCCGCGCACTTTGGCGTCGAGCGCGATCTTGGGTGCATCGACCCTCATCCGATCGCGATCCTCGGCGGTCCAGTTCTTGACCAGTTCCCAGGCACCGTCGAGCGCGACATCGTCATAGAGCAATCCGACCCAGAGGGCCGGCAGCGCGCAGATGCGATCCCAGGGACCGCTGTCGGCGCCGCGCATCTCGAGGAAGCGCTTCAACCGCACCTCGGGGAAGGCCGTCGTCAGGTGATCCATGAAATCGCCGAGACCGGGCAACTCGCCCGGCAGGCCCGGCAGCCTGCCTTGCAGGAAATCGCGGAAGGACTGGCCCGCGACATCGATATAGCGGTTGTCGCGATAGACGAAATACATCGGCACATCGAGGATGTAATCGACATAGCGTTCGAAGCCGAAGCCCTGCTCGAAGGCGAAGGGCAGCGTGCCGCAGCGATCGGGATCGGTGTCGGTCCAGACATGGCTGCGGAAGGACTGGAAGCCGTTGGGCTTGCCCTCGATGAAGGGCGAGTCGGCGAAGAGCGCGGTCGCGATCGGCTGCAGCGCCAGGCTGACGCGCATCTTCTTGACCATGTCGGCTTCGGAACTGTAGTCGAGATTGACCTGCACGGTGCAGGTCCTGAGCATCATGTCGATGCCGAGCTTGCCTTTGCGCTGCATCTGGTCGCGCATGATCTTGTAGCGGCCCTTCGGCATCCAGCTGACGTCTTCGCGCTTCCATTTGGGCTGGAAGCCCATGCCGAGCATGCCGACGCCGAGTTCGGTGCAGACCTCCTTCACCTGGTTCAAATGGGTGCAGGTCTCGCGACAGGTCTCGTGGATCGATTCGAGCGGCGCGCCGGAAAGCTCGAACTGACCGCCCGGTTCCAGCGTGATGTTGCAATTGTCGAGGGTCAGCGCGATGGGCTTGCCCTCCTCGAGCACCGGCTTCCAGCCGAAGCGCGTCAGACCCTCCAGCAACGCCCTGACGCCGGCCGGCCCTTCATAGGGCAGCGGACGCAGGTCGCGCTGGTTGAAGCCGAATTTCTCGTGCTCGGTCCCGATGCGCCAGCGCTCGCGCGGCTTCGAGCCTTGCGCGATGTAATCGATCATCTGGCGCTTCGAGGTGATTGGCTCGCCGCGCGTGGTGGGAGGCGCCGACATGGGGGGCGTGAACGCTCCGTTCTTGATTTCGCAATGATCCCTAACGTGACGGCGGGCGGTCCCGTCCATCCCCGACGAGCGCTTGCCATGAGGCGAGCGCCGCGATCGCCGCCGTGTCGGCCCGCAAGATCCGAGGCCCCAGACCGACGGGCGTAACAAAGGGGAGTTTCCCGAGCGCGTCAAGTTCCGAAGCCGTGAAGCCGCCCTCGGGGCCGGTCATGATAGCCCAGGATTGAGTACGGTTTTTCACATCGCGGGTGAGTTCGCCTAACGCATCAAGGATTGGGCGTGCAGGACCTGCCTCCGCGCAGACCAGAAGCCGGCGAGAAGACGGCCATTCCGTCAGGAGCTTATCCAAAGTTTGCGGCTCGCGAATGACAGGCACCGTAAGCCGCTCGGTCTGCTCCGCCGCCTCCTTCGCATGGGCCGCGAGCCGACCGAGATTGACGCGCGTCATCACGGTGCGGGCGGTGAAGACCGGCAGCAGCGCCGTCACCCCCAGCTCGGTCGCCTTCTCCACCAGGATGTCGATGCGCTGGCGCTTGATCGGCGCGAACACCAGCCAGAGATCGGGCTCGATGGTCTGGACGCGCGTCCGTTCGCGCAGTTGCAGCCGTCCAGCGCGTTTGGAAAGGCCGATCAGTTCCGCCGACCATTCGCCGTCACGCCCGTTGAAGAGCCCGATCCGTTCGCCCGGCGCCAGCCGCAGCACATTGCGCAAGTAATGAGTCGCATCCTCGTCGAGCTCGATCTCGGCATGGCTGGCGAGTGCCGCCGTGACGAAGAGCCGCGTGACCTGTCCCGGCTCCTTCGCGCCCGATTCCTCGCCTTCCTCGCGCTCCTGATCCCGCCCCCGGCCCATGCCATCTCCCACATCGCTTGAGCCCGCGGCTCAAGGCCGTCAAGATTACCCCATGCCGAGCCAACCTCACACCGGCCAGCCCGCCGGGTCCCCAAACTTCACCGACATTCGCCGGGGTAACTGGGTCGACCGCTTCCTGCCGTCGCCCCTCGCGCCCTATGCGAGGCTGGCGCGGCTCGACCGGCCGATCGGCACCTGGCTGCTGCTCTTCCCGGGGTGGTGGTCCCTGGCCATGGCCTCCCCCGCCAAGCCCGATCTCTGGCTCATGGCGCTCTTCGCGGTGGGGGCGCTTCTCATGCGCGGCGCCGGCTGCACCTTCAACGACATCGTCGACCGCGAGTTCGACGGCCGGGTGGCGCGTACCGCGACGCGGCCGATCCCGAGCGGTGCCGTCAGCGTCCGCGCCGCCGCGATCTTCCTCGGGCTCCAGCTGTTGCTGGCGCTGATCATCCTGCTGCAGATGAACGGCTTCACCATCGCGCTCGGCGCCGGCTCGCTGGCCCTGGTCGCGACCTATCCCTTCATGAAGCGCATCACCTATTGGCCGCAGGCCTTCCTCGGCCTCACCTTCAATTGGGGCGCGCTGCTGGGATGGGCGGCCGCAACCGGCAGGCTCGAGGCGCCGGCCTTCCTGCTTTATACCGGCGGCATCGCCTGGACGCTCTTCTACGACACCATCTATGCGCATCAGGACAAGGAGGACGACGCGCTGATCGGCGTGAAGTCGACCGCGCTCAGGCTGGGCGCCTCGACGCGGCCCTGGCTGATCCTGTTCGCCGTCGTGGCGCTCGGATTCTGGATCGCCGCTTTCGCCGCGGCCGGCCTCGGCTGGGCCGCCTATCTCGCGCTCGCCGCCGCCGCGCTGCTGTACGCCTATCAGATCCGCACCACCCGTTTCGACGATCCCGCCGACTGCCTCGCCAAATTCAACGCGCATCGATGGTTGGGCTGGATGCTGCTCGCCGGGATTCTTCTCAGTCCCTGGCTGAGTTGAAATCGGCGGCATCGGGAGCCCGATATCCATGACCGAGCTCCCCCGCGCCGAGGCCGATCCCGTCGCTTTCATCCGCCGCGAGACGATCATTGCCGCACCGCCGCTGGTGCCGGAGATCCGGCTCCATCTCGCGACCGAGATCACGCCGATCTGGCAGGCGACCGAGACGACGCTGCTGTGCGAAGGCCTGCCGCCGCCTTACTGGGCGTTCGCCTGGCCCGGCGGGCAGGCGCTGGCGCGCACGATCCTCGACGACCCCGCGATTGTTGCCGACAAGCGCGTGCTCGATTTCGCGGCGGGCTCGGGCCTCGTCGCGATCGCGGCGGCCAAGGCCGGCGCACAGTCCGTCATCGCCGCCGAGATCGACAAATTCGCCGCCAGCGCCATCGCGCTCAATGCCGCGCTCAACGGCGTGAGCGTGCCGGTGACGCTCGAAGATGTGGTCGGCACAACGGGTCCCTGGGATCTCGTCCTGGCCGGCGACGTCTGTTACGAGCGGCCCATGGCCGAACGCGTCACCGCCTGGCTTCGCACCTTGGTGAGCCAGGACACCGAGGTGCTGATGGGAGATCCCGGCCGCAGCTATCTGCCCAAGAGCGGGCTTGCGCTCGTGGCACGCCACAAGGTCCCGACCTCGCTCGAGCTCGAGGACCGGACCGAGCGCGAAACCACGATCTGGCGGCTGCTGGCCGAATAGGATCGTCTTCTGCGAGAATGGCCTGGGCGCCGGGGGCGAATCGCCCAGAGAAGGAGGGTTCGTGCCTGGGATATTTGGGGGCTCCAGCCCGTGGATGGAATATGCATTGAGCGCGGCCGTTGTCTTGTTGGCCGCGGAGTTCGGACGGTTCCTGGGGCTCTATTCATTTCGTCGGCATCGCCACCAGGCCATGGTGCCGCATTTCCTGACGCTCGAAGCCGCTGCCTTGGGACTGCTCGCCCTCTTCATGAGCTTTACCTTCTCCATGGCGCTCAGCCGCTTCGATGCGCGGCAGAATCTCGTCATCGAGGAAACGAATTCGATCGGAACCGCGGCTCTGCGGGCGGGACTGTTGCCTGAGTCCGCCTCCGCCGAAACGCGAAGCCTGTTCCATAGATATGTCGAGATTCGAGTGGCGCTGGGCCGGGAGCCTCCGACACCGGAGGCACTGGCTGCGGGTTTTCGCGAGAGCGGCGAGCTGTGGAATCAATTGTGGCAGAAGGCGAAAGCGGCCACTGCGGCCGACCCGCATTCCATTCCAGCGGGCCTGCTCGTTCAGGCGCTGACCGAAATGTCCGATCTCCAGGAGAAGCGGCTTGCCGCGTCGCGCAACCACGTCCCGTTCGAGGCCTTCCTTCTCCTCGATGCGATCGCCATCGTCTCGTTGGGCCTCGCCGGCTATGTCGGTGGGCTCACGGGAGGCAAGGGCCGTATCGTTGTTGGCATGGTTTCGGTGCTTGTCGCAAGCGTGATCGGCGTCACGGGAGATCTCGACCGTTCGCGCATCGGCTTCATTCAAGTCAACGAGCAACCCTTCTACGATCTCCTCCAGAGCATGGAGCCGTAGCCGGGCTGGGTCCGCAAGGGGCGCGGCGCCGGCGCGAAAAGCGGCGGCGGAGTAGTTGCGCAAGCTGACAGAGTGCATTCCCTTCGCTGCGAGTCCGCGCCTCCCGCTTAGGCGGTGCGCGCTCGCAGCCCCGCGATAAGCAATCCGAAGTCGCGGAAAGCTCGCGGCTGGCTGAACAAGGAGGATGGGGCTAACCTGGGCAGATCGCCTCGGGAGATCCGCATGACGAACGACAATGCCTTCACGAATCAGGACCTGAAGGGCGTTCATTCAGAGCCGACCTATGCCGGCGCGCTCAGCTTCATGCGGCGCCGATACAGCCGCGATCTCGCCGGTGTCGATGTGGCGGTCTCGGGCTTTCCGCTGGACACCGCGACCACCAATCGGCCGGGCGCCCGCTTCGGTCCCCGCGCCATCCGCGCGGCCTCGACGAACAATGCCTGGAACCGTCCCTATGGCGCGGCCTTCGAGCCGTTCGACCGGCTCGCCGTGGTCGATTACGGCGATTGCCAGTGGGATCATGGCCGGCCCGAAGAAATTCCCGCCGCCATCGAGGCCCATGCGGACAAGATCCTGGCGTCGGGAGCGGCTTTGCTGTCGCTGGGCGGCGACCATTTCATCAGCTATCCGCTGCTGAAGGCCCATGCCAAGCGCCATGGCCCGCTGTCCTTGATCCATTTCGACGCCCATTCCGACACCTGGGACGATTCGCAAGGGGCCGGCCGTGTCGATCACGGGACGATGTTCTATCACGCGGCCAAGGAGGGCCTGGTCGATCCGCACCGTTCCGTGCAGGTCGGGCTTCGCACCCACAATGACGACCATCTGGGCTTCAACGTGCTCGATGCCCCCTGGGTGCATGAGAATGGCAGCGCCAGGACGGCGGCCGAGATCTGCCGCATCGTCGGCAACCATGGCGCCTATCTGACCTTCGACATCGATTGCCTCGATCCCAGCTTTGCCCCCGGCACAGGCACGCCGGTGCCGGGCGGCCTCTCCTCGGCCCAGGCGATTGCCATCTTCAAGGGCCTCGCCGGCATGAAGTTCGTCGGCATGGATATGGTCGAGGTGGCGCCGGCCTATGACGTGTCGGAGATCACGGCGCTGGCGGCGGCGCACCTTGCTCATGAATGGCTGGCGCTCTATGCCGTGGGTCGGCAGGGCCGCGAGTGATGTCGCGTCCATTCCAAGAGAGATCGAGATGACGACAGGTGAATTGATCGGCCGCGTAACGGGCCTCTGGCGCTACCCGGTGCAGTCGATGCAGGGCGAGGCGCTCGAGACGGCGCTCCTGACGGAGACCGGCATTCCCGGCGACCGGCTCTGGGGCGTGCTCAATCCGGCCGAGAACAAGATCGCGGCGGCCGCGCGCGGCAAGAAGCCGTGGCGCGATCTGATCCAGTGGCAGGCGCGCCTCAAGCGCGAGCCCTCGGCCGGCGAGGCCTTGCCGCCGGTCGTCATCCGCCTGCCCGATGGCGGCGGGATCGATACCGAGGCCCTGAACCGCGATGCACGCATCTCGGCCGCGATCGGCGAGGCGACCCGTCTCATCGCGCGCGACGCGGACAATCAGGTTTATGGCTATGCGCCGCTGCATCTGCTGACGAGCGCCAGCCTCAAGGCCTTCACGCGTCACTACCCGTCCGGCCGGTTCGTGGCCCAGCGCTTCCGGCCCAACCTGCTGATCGATTGCGGCGAGACGGAAGGCTTCATCGAGCAGGACTGGATCGGCGCGACGCTGCTTCTGGGCGAGAGCCGGCTCGAGGTGCATGAGCATTGCGACCGCTGCATCCTCACCACCCTGCCGCAAGGCGACCTGCCGCTCGATCCCGGCATCCTCAAGACCAGTTCGGAAGCCAACGGCCGGCGCGCCGGCGTCTATGCGAAGGTGACGCAGCCGGGACGCATCAGGATGGGCGACGAGCTGCAGCTGCTCCGGCCGGTCAGCCGTAGCGCAGCTTGAACCAGCCGATCCAGGCGATCAGCGTCAGCGAGGTGCCGTTGGCGAAGATCAGCGCCGGGCGCCCGAGCATGATCCCGTAGGCCAGCCAGAGGGCCGTCCCGACCAGCATCAGGGTGAACATCCAGAGCGAGATGTCGTGGGTCGAGTGGGAGCG
>NZ_JBOHKS010000171.1:0-6968 GCF_050729195.1 Hypericibacter sp. | reverse complement strand
GGTTGCCGACGAAGGTGACCTCGAGAATGTTGGTCTTCTCGATCTTGGCTTCCCGCGCGACATTCTCGGCCAGCTCGTTCAGGACGCCGCGGACCGCCTTGGTCATCTCGACATCGCCGCCCGGCTTCATCGTCACATAGGAGACGCGGCTCATCAGATCCTCGCCGAAGCGGATCTGCGGATTCATCATGCCCGAGGAGGCGACCACCTCGCCGGTGGCGAGATCGCAGAGATGGCCAGCGATGGTGGTGGAGCCGATATCGACCGCGAGCCCGAAGGTGCGGTCATGGAAGCCCGGCCAGACCGCCGTGATCTGCTTCTTCTGATGCACCGCGACGGTCGCGGTCCAGTCGCCCTTGCGCAGCGCCTTCTGCAGATGCTGGATCACGCGCAAGTCCGTATCGAGGCCCGTCAGATCCCATTGCGAGGCCAGCGCCTGCTCGAGCCGCTGCAGATCGCCCGAGGGATCATGCATGTTGGGCTCGGCCACCTCGACATAATGCAGCGTGACCACCGGATCGAGCTCGATCGCCCGCATCTCGGCGCGCTTGCGCACGACCTGCTTATGGACCTGGCTGTCGGGCGGCACGTCGATGACGACGTCGCCCTGGACGCGGGTCGAGCAGGAGAGCCGCCGGCCCTCGGCCAGGCCCTTGCGCTCGGCATAACGCTTCTCGACATCGCCGAAGGCGGTCAGATGCGAGGCCTCGGACTTGACGCCGAGTTTCATGAACTCGCCTTCGGAGACCAGCACCTGGCAGCGTCCGCAGATGCCGCGCCCACCGCAGACGGAATCGATATCGACACCGAGCTTGCGCGCGGCCTGCAGCACCGGCGTCCCGATCGAGAACCGGCCGCGCTTGCCCGAGGGCATGAAGACAACGAGTGCGTCTTGGGTCTGCGCCATGATGGGTGCGCTTAACTTCCGATGATGGGGAGGGGCCGAGCGGCCCCCTCCCTTGCCCTCCCCCTTGAGGGGAGAGGGGATAAGTAAGAAGAAGACGGCCCGACCTTACTATCCCTTCCCCCACGCGGGCTACGCCCGCCCCCCTTTAAAGCTGCCGGCGACGCCGGCGGGTGGGGGAAGGTTAGGAAGGGGGATGAGGCGGTCTTCACCAATGGCGTAATCGAGCGCCGCTCCGCGCTCACACCGCTTCCGAGGTCGCGCCGGCGGGGCGGCGGCGGCGGTTTTCGCGGCCGGCGCGCTGGCCCTGGTTGGCGGCGTCGGCCGAGATCGGCTCGCGGAACTTCTGGATCCAGCGCATGCAATTCTCGTCATGACCGTTGGCGACGTCGGCCGCCAGGATCGCCGTCATCTCCTCCGGCCGCAGCGGATTCATGATCGCCGAGGTCATGCCGGCGCCGGTCAGCATCGCCAGGAAGGAGGCGTTGAGGCCATGGCGGTTGGGCAAGCCAAACGAGAAGTTCGAGGCGCCGCAGCAGGTATTGACCTTCAGTTCCTCGCGCAGGCGGCGCACCAGGCGGAACACCTGACGGCCGGCATCGTTGAGCGCACCCACCGGCATCACCAGCGGATCCACCACCACGTCGGCGGCCGGGATGCCGTAATCCATCGCGCGATGGACGATCTTCTTGGCGACCTCGTAGCGCACATCGGGATCGGGCGAGATGCCGGTCTCGTCGTTGGAGATCGCGATCACGGCGGCGCCGTATTTCTTCACCAGCGGCAGCACGACCTCGAGCCGCTCTTCCTCGCCGGTGACCGAGTTCAGCAGGGCCTTGCCCTTATAGACCTTCAGCCCCGCCTCGAGCGCCGCCACGATCGAGCTGTCGATCGAGAGCGGCACGTCGGTCAGGGACTGCACCAGCTGGATCGATTCCGCGAGGATCGCCGGCTCGTCGGCCAGCGGGATGCCGGCATTGACGTCCAGCATATGGGCACCCGCCTCGACCTGCGCGATCGCGTCGGCGCGCACGCGGCTGTAATCGCCGGCCGCCATCTCGGCCGCGAGCAGCTTGCGGCCCGTCGGGTTGATGCGCTCGCCGATCACGACGAAGGGGCGATCGAAACCGATCACGACTTCCTTGGTCGCGGAGCTGACGACGGTATGGGTCATGGGAGGCAACGTCCTTTCGAGGAGGTTCCGGCCGGGCGCCCGGGAAAGGCGATGGGGGCCGGGAGGAATTTAAGAGGCGACCGCGGCTTCGACCAGTGAGAAACCGGCGCCGCTGCGATCGAATGCAAAATGGCCGGCCTTGACGGCATTGAACCAATTGCAGGTCTTGGCAAAGCCGCCGAAGGGATAGAGATGGATGCCGTCGAGGCGGCCGGTCTTGTCGTTTGCCTTGAACTCGGCCATGGCCACCATCAGCTCGTCCGGCGTCTGCACCGTCAGGAGCTTGGCGATATTGGCAGCCTGGCGGGTGATGACGCGCATCGAGGGACCGATGCCGCATTCCTGGGCAAAGCGCAGCAGGGTCTTGATGCTGGCGGGGCCGGGCACGCCGATGCGCACCGGCAAGGTGACGCCATTGTCGGAGAGCCACTTCATCCAGGCCATGACCGGATCGGCCTCGAAGCAGAACTGGGTGACCAGATACATGGAGAGGCCGCGATCGGACGCCCATTTCGCCTTCGCCAGCGTGTGGCGCTTGACCTCGTCGGGGGCGATGTCGGGCGTGCCTTCGGGATGGCCGGCGATGCCGATCTTGCGGATGCCATGCTTCTCGAAGAGACCGGTCTCCAGCAGCTGGATCGCGGCGTCGAACACGCCCAGCGGCTTCTTGAGGCCGCCGCCGATCACCAGCGCCTGGGTGACCCCGGCCTCGTCATGCAGCCGGCCGAGATAGGTCTCGAGCGCGGCCTGCGAGGGGATCGAGCGCGCCGCGATATGCGGCACCGGCACCATCCCGTCATCCTTCAGGCGGCGCGCGGTCGCGACCGTGTCGTTGTAGTCCGTGCCCGGCAGGAAGGTGACATTGACGCAGGTACCGGCCGGCAGGAGCGCCTTGAAGCTCTCGACCTTGGCCGCGGTGCCGGGCGTGGTCTCGATGGAGTAGTCGCGGGTGAGCGCGATGATCTGGGACGCGGTCGCCATGGGCCTCATGTCCTGCTGCGTGTTACCGGCCGGGAAAATCGAGCGTTCCGCCCCGCCGGCGGGCGCCCTGACAATCCTCCCGGCGGCCCCGAAACACGCGCCGTACAACGCCATTCATCGGCTTGAAAACGACATGGTTCCGGGCGGGCTTTCGACCCGGCGGGCAGGCGCCCCGGCAACTCTCCCTCCGGCAGTCAAAGACCGTTTCAGGGCCAGTTTTTCTGGGGCTTTGGCCAAGCCCGAGACGGGATGGTTAACGCCTTTGAGGCCTGGGTAAGCGGCCTGCATCCGCCGCCGGATGACGCAAATGGGCGAACCGGTCCCGCTTCAGGCCGGGGTCTTGCCCCCGGCCATGACGAAGGCCGTCAGCCGCTCCTCGGGAAACTCGGCCTCGAGCCGGGCCGCAGCCGCGGCCGCCTCGGCCTCGAGATCGGCGCCGCATTCGACCGGATCGGCCCGGCGCCATTCCGCCAGATAGGAGTCCGTATCGCGCAAATTCGCCCGCATCGCCGCCCGGTCGATCGCCTTCTCGAAGCGCTCATTGAGGACGCGCTTGGCGGTGGTGCGGCCGGCCTTGGCGATGACCTGGGCCGGGATGTCGCGCCAGTAGACGACAGTGATCTGGGGCATCGGAACGGGACTCCTGGAGAGGCGAGGTTAGTGGGATTTGGCGGGGGCGCCGGCGACCGGGGCCACCGGGGCGGCGGCACCGGCGGGTGTCGCCTGCCAGCCATCGAGGAAGGTCTTGAGATCGCCATAGCCGGTGAAGCGGCGCTCATAGGCGAGCCCGAGACGGGCGGCGGCCTTCTCGGCCTTGGCGTCGAGCAGCGGATCGTCGATCTGTGCCAGATAGATCAGCTTCTTGTAATTGCCGAAATAGGCGTCGCGCAGCTCGGGATGCCGGTCGATTCCGAGCCCTTCGATGATGAGCTTGTCGAACTGCCGCACGAGGTAGTCGGTCAGATAGAAGGTGCCGAGCTCGGCCTCATGCATGGCGGCGAAATTCGCCGGGCCGGCATAGAAATCGTAGCAATGGGGACCGGCGATGCGCTCGACCCCGCCCTCTTCCGCCAGCACGCGATCGAGCTCGCCGCCCGAGCCGCAATCGCCATAGAGCACCAGCAACCGGTCATAGCGGTCGCGGTTCTCGCGGATCTTCTGCCGCACACCCTCCGGGATGCGCTCGGGCCGGTTATGCCAGATGGCGGGCAGGCAGGTGATCGACAGGTTGGTCCAGCCCGCCTGCTCGATCACGGCCAGGATCTCGCGCGCCAGCGCGCCGCAGGCAATGATGAGGGTGGTCGGGGCCTTGTCCATGTCTGTCGCTAAGGGTTCCGAGCTGCCGAGTTCCCATCATATGGGTATCGCGCGGCAGGGGTGCCATGCCTTCCGAGGATCAAGCTAGGCGCCGGTCTTGCCTGCCACTAAGCGGCTGGCGACGGTGGTTGCTGCCACGGCGACACCGGCGGGGATCATGACGGGGCCATCCGGATGCGGCGCTGCAAGAGCGCCAGAATCAACAGCAACTCGCCGAAGCTGCCGAATATAGCGCTGATGAGAATGCTCCAGTAGCTCAGCACAAAGGTGATTAGCGGATGGAGTTCGATGCGACACGCGCTCGGGGAGTCGCAATTCAGATAGTCGCTGGGACGGTCGAGAATGGCCAAGGCCGTCCTTAGTGCCGGCCAGGCAAGAAGGCCCAGCAGCAGAACCGAGCCGATACAAGCCAAGCGCCGCTGCTCGCGCGGCAGGCGCGACTCTGTCAACGCGAACCCCAGCGCCAAGAGGATCGCAACGGCGGCACCGGCCAGTTGGAACAGCTCTGTGCCTGTCATGAAGGAAAGCCAAACTCCCAAGGCGGGCAATATCGCGACGACCAGAAGGATCGTGCGAAGTCGTGGTCCCACCAGGCAAAGCCCAGTGATCGGCAGAAACGTTGCGAGCAGGACCAGGAACGCGGCCGGCGTCACGGGACGCCCACGGCATTCATCGACCGTCCCTTCACCAGCAAGCAGAGTTCCCACGACAGAAGGACCAGAACACCGACAGCCGTGACGATGGTCGTCCAGGCACCGAGCACCAGCTTGGCCCAGACGGAGGGATCCAAGAGGCACGCCGAATCTCCGGAGCTGCACAGCTCGTCCCACGGATTGCCAGTCATGGCCATTACCAGCAGCATTATCGGCAGAAGGGGAACCGCGACGCCGACGATTGCAAGCAAGCGTGCGATCGCTTTCGGTTCGAGCAAGCCTGGACGTCGATCCGATGCGATGATCAGTGTGGTGGCGAAAAGGCATATCGGCAAAGGAAGAGTGATGGCTGCCCAGCTTGGCGCAAGCAGAGCCATCGAAGAGGCAGCAAAAGACGCACCGACGACAGCCGCCAAGGCGAGCCTGCGACGATGGCCTCGAACCAGGTAAATTCCGAGCAGGGCTAGCGGGATCATGGGTGCAATCAGCAGTAACACCGCGACAAATCCCGCTCGGGACATACAAAGATCAGTGGGGCAAAGCGTTTCCACCAGTGCTTTAACCTCCGGCACCTAAGCACAAGCTCTCGATGTTATTGGCGTACGCAACATTATGGCTCGATCGCCTTTGCTGATTTCCGTCGTCGAATCAGCAAGCCGATTAGAAACACTTCGCCGGCGAAAAAAAAGACGAGAGATTGAATCGTCCCCCACCCGATCACGCCGATCATGCTCAACTTCAGATAGTCCCAATCGCAATCACTCGTGAAGTTGTCCCCCAGACAGAACTCGCCCTGGGGATTGTGATCGGCAGCGGCAAGGACGGCCAGGATTGGCAAAATACTGGCGGCAAGCATGAGTCCGACGCCGGCAGAAAGGTAATGAGACCGCCGCTGGAGAAGAAATCGGCGATCGAAAACGACAAGAAGGAGGGTTGCCATTATGAGCATCGCGCAGCCCACGAGCAGGAAAGGGGCATCTTCGGACCGCCGGATCATGAAAGCTGAAACAGGCGGCGCTGCGCAGAAGCCGAGCGCCAACCAGCGGCGATAAGAGTTGAGGAGGAGACAGGCTGTCGCGGGAACAAGCGACGACGACCACACGATAGCGGCAACGAAGGGAATCTCGAGTACCGAGGTCATGGCCTAATGACTTCCAAGTGAGCGCGCTGATACGAATTCTTCTCTACGAAACTGAAAGCAGACACTCTTTGCGGTCTTTGGATGGCTTGAAGCGAGGCGTTCGTCGATAACAATCCAGATCGCACGCCGCCACGAGGAGGAAAGCCGATTGCAGCTAGCTCGAAATCTGTACCGAAGCGAGAAGCGGCTTGGGGAAAACGCATCACGGCTCGCGATCACCCAAGATGTCCGCGCCATCGTCACGGAAGACTATAGAGAGGACGGTTCCACTCCTTGGTCCGATAGACCTCATCGACGCGTTCTCCATAGTCAGTGACGTGTTTCTCGCCCAATCCGCTATAGAGAGTGGCAACGTTCCGAATGCTGGGGTCATCCAGTCGATCCTGAATGCCCCGGAGCAGCGTCGCGCCTGCACGAATATTGAGGCGCGGGTCATTGAAGGTATCGCGCGTCTGGTCGACTACGATTCCCCTGTCTCGCCCTGCCTCGACATATTGCCGCGAGTAAGGCTGACCATTGTTGAGCAGCCCTCCCCAGAGGGAGCGCCTGACATTCATAGGCAGTATTGAATCGGACCAGCCCACGCGCTCCGCCGGATAGCCGTAAAGCCCTCCCTGCGAAACTTCTACATACATGACGGCTCGCAAGAGATCGGGGTCGAGGCCGATGCGTTTGGCTTCCGCTTCAATGAGATGGTCATTTTGGCGGACCTGCCTCGCACCGAGAGCAGTTAGACGAACCAAAGCTTTCGCTGCCTGGCCCAGCGCGTGAACCGGGTGCAGACCTTCGGCATAAGGA
>NZ_JBOHKS010000170.1:0-4953 GCF_050729195.1 Hypericibacter sp. | reverse complement strand
GCGCTCGCCGGCACGCTGGTCCAGACCGTGGCCGAGACGCTGGCGACCGTGATGGTGGTCAATCTGGTACGGCCGGGCCATCCGACCACCTTCGGCATCTGGCCGTTCGTCTCGGATCTGCGGACGGGCTCCTTCACCGGCGGGGGCGGCGAGGAGGCGATCCTGAGCGCCGCCGCCATGCAGATCGCCCGCTACTACGACCTGCCCGCCTCGGTCGGGGCCGGCATGACCGATTCCAAGCTGCCGGACAACCAGGCCGGCTTCGAGAAGGGCGTCTCGGTCGCCATGGCCGCCCTGGCCGGCGGTAACTATGTCTGCGAATGCGCCGGGATGCTGGCCAGCCTGATGGGCTGCTCCTTCGAGGCCATGGTCATCGACAACGACATGCTGGGCATGGTCCAGCGCAGCCTCAGGGGCATCGAGGTTAACGACGAGACCCTCTCGCTCGATGCCATCCGCCAGGCGGTCGACGGCCAGGGCCATTTCCTGGGCTCCGACCAGACCCTGGAGCTGATGCAGACCGAATATCTCTATCCCGAGATCGCCGACCGCAAATCGACCTCGGTCTGGGCCGAGGCCGGCGGCCGGGATGTGCTCGAAGCCGCCCATGAGCGGGTGCATGAGATCCTGGGCGCGCATTATCCGAATTATCTAGATGCCAGGACCGACGCTGCGATCCGCGACCGCTTCCCGGTCCGGCTGGCGCCGGCGGATATGCAGGCCGCCTGCAAACGCTGGTAGGGCCCAGCCCAACCCTGCCGGCGGGAACGCGGCGGTTCGTCGCAGTGATGTCCGATCGGATTACGGAACCGTAACAGACACCGGTTTTGCCCGCTGACGACATACGTCCATGTCGCGCGGAAACGCTTCCGATGCCTGCGCCACAGAAATCGCACGGTGCGTCGGGATGTGCGTTGATCGCAGATTTGAATTGCGATAATTACCCATAAATACGCCATCAAATTACCTGAATTACAGGCGTAACTCTGCCCGTTAGGGCACTGACAAGGCGAGCCAAGAAAGGAAGATCAGAACCGACCGCGGCGCGACGCGTGGTTGAGCGATCGGCTCTTCGGGAGCCGGCACTGGTCTCTTTCAATTTCGGGACAAGTGAGGTTTGGCAGCACGCAGAGCGATCTGCGGTGCGGCATATCCGCGTGAACACAGCGCCGACACAGGATTTGAACGACCTCTGCGTGATATGCGACGGGGAACAATCTGTAAGTTCCGCAGTTGAATACCGGAACGGGCGACGACAGGGACCATGCGTATTTCAAATTGGATCATTGGATTGGTCACGGCGGCATTTTTTGCTGGCGCGTGGGGCATCACCAACAGGCCGGTGGACGAGCAGCCTTGGCGCGGCGAACTGCGCGGGCTGTCCTTTGCGCCCTATACCGACGCCCACAATCCCATGACCAAGGTCGACCCGACGCCCGAGGAGATCTCGCGCGATCTCAAGGCCGTCGCCAGCGTCGCCCGCTCGGTTCGTACCTACACCACGCAAGGCACCATGATGCAGGTGCCGCGGCTCGCCTGGAAACAGGGCCTGACCGTCACCGCCGGCGCCTGGATCGGGCCCGATCTCGAAGCGAACAAGCACGAGATCTCGAACTTGATCGACATGACGCGCAGCAACGGCAACATCACGCAGCTCATCGTCGGCAACGAGTCCGTGCTGCGCGCCGACGTGACGGTCCCTGAGCTCATTCAATATATCCGCGCCGTCAAGGCGCTGACGCCGCTGCCCGTCAGCACCGCCGAACCCTGGCATGTCTGGCTCGCCCACCCCGAGCTGGCGCAGCAGGTCGATTTCATCGCGGTCCATATCCTGCCCTTCTGGGAAGGCATCGATCCGGATCAGGCGGTCCAGTTCGTGATGGAGCGCTATGAGGATCTGCAGCGCAAATTCCCCAACAAGCGCATCGTCATCTCGGAAATCGGCTGGCCGTCCGAAGGCCTGACCCGCAAGGACGCGGTCGCCTCGCCGGTCAATCAGGGCCTGTTCCTGCGCCGTTTCCTGGCGGTCGCCCAGGAACATAATCTCGACTATTTCGTCATCGAAGCCTTCGACCAGCCCTGGAAGATGCAGGTCGAGGGCGGTGTCGGCGCCTATTGGGGCATCTTCGACGCCGACCGGCATCTGAAGCCCGCCCTCGATGGCGTGCTGATGAACCGGCCCGACTGGCCCTGGCTGTCGTTGGCGACCCTCGCCATGGGCCTGCCCTTCGTGCTCTGGCTGCTGCGCCAGGAGCTGGGCCTGAAGCGCCGCGGCCGCCTGATCCTCGCCATCCTGGCGCAGGGCACGGTCTCCGCCGGCGTCTGGGTCTATGCCGCCTATTCGGGCCTCTATCTGACGGATCTCGATATCGGCGTGCTGGGCGTGATCGCGCCGGCGACGCTGCTGCTGCTCGGCGTGTTCCTGACCGAGGGCATCGAGATGGTCGAATGCCTCTGGCGCGGCTCCTCGCGCCGGCGCCTGGCGCCGCCCGCCGCCCTCGGCGACGCCCCGCCGCCGATGGTCTCGATCCATGTCCCCTGCCGCAACGAGCCGGCGGACATGATGATCCGCACCATCAAGGCGCTCGAGCGGCTGGACTATCCGAATTTCGAAGTGCTGATCATCGACAATAATTCGACCGACGACAGCTGCTGGCAGCCGGTCGAGGTCTATTGCCGCAATCTCGGGCCGAACTTCCGCTTCTTCCACCTGCCGAAATGGCCGGGCTTCAAGGCGGGCGCGCTCAATTTCGCGCTGGCGCACACCAACCCCGACGCCCAGGTCGTCGCCACCATCGACAGCGACTATGAAGTCAGCCGCGAATGGCTGAAGGACCTGGTCGGCCATTTCGCCGATCCGCAGGTGGCGCTGGTGCAGGCGCCGCAGGATTACCGCGACGGCAAGGACGACCTCTTCAAGCGCTTCTGCTTCTGGGAATATGCCGGCTTCTTCCATCTCGGCATGAAGACCCGCGACGAGCACAACGCCATCATCCAGCACGGCACCATGGCGCTCATCCAGAAAGACGCGTTGACGCGCGTCGGCGGCTGGGCCGAATGGTGCATCACCGAGGATGCCGAGCTGGGCTTGCGCCTGTTCGAGGGCGGTTATCGCGCCGTCTATACCGAGAAGAGCTACGGCAAGGGCCTGATTCCCGACAGCTTCGACGCCTTCCGCAAGCAGCGCTATCGCTGGGCCTATGGCGCGATGCAGATCATGAAGACCCATTGGCGCGAGCTGCTGCCCTGGGGCGAGCGCAAGCTCACGCGCGCCCAGCGCTACCAGTTCGTCGCCGGCTGGCTGCCCTGGATCGCCGACGGCTTCCAGCTGCTGTTCGTCGCCCTCGCCATCCTCTGGACTGCCGGCATGATCCTGCTGCCGCAGTTCATCGAGCCGCCCTTGACGCTGTTCCTCATCGTCACGCTCGGCATGTTCACCTTCAAGGTGGGCAAGTCGCTCTGGCTCTATACCCAGCGCGTGCCCTGCAGCTTCATGGAGCGGGTGGGCGCATCGCTGGCAGGCCTCGCCCTTGGCCACACCGTCGCCAAGGCGGTGTGGCGCGGCGCCTTCACCACGAACCTGCCCTTCATGCGTACGCCCAAGCTGGAGAATCATCCGGCCTTCATTCGCGGCCTGCTCGCCGCCTGGGAAGAGACCTTGATCGCGGTCCTCCTGGTCGGTTTCGGCGTCCTCATCATGATGACCCGCGGCGTGATCGAACCGGCCGCGAAGCTCTGGGCCATGCTGCTCTTCGTGCAGGCCCTGCCCTTCGCCTCGGCGCTGGTGCTCTCGATGATCAACGCCCTGCCGTTCGGCCAGCGTCGCCGCGTGACGTTGCCCATGGGCGCCGCGGAGCAGGCCAAAACGCCTGCCGCCGAATAAGCCGTTCGGGCTGACATGGGCGATCCAGCGATGAGCCGTCGCCCGGCGGTGAGGGCGCCCCGTTTCGTGGCACCCATTCTGGGTCTGCTGCTGGCCGGTCTCGCCGGCGTCGGCTTCTGGTGGCAGATGGGCCGTCCGGTCACGCTGACCGACGCGCCGCCCGGCAAGATCCACTGCGTCTCCTACACGCCCTTCCGCGGCAGCCAGACGCCGTTCGATCCCACGCTCCATATCCCGGCCTGGCAGATCGAGGAGGATTTCAAGATCCTCAGCACCGATGTCGATTGCGTGCGGCTCTACGCGACCGATCAGGGGCTCGACCAGGTCCTGCCGATCGCCCAGCGCTACGGCATGACCGTGCTGGTCGGCGCCTGGATCGGGCGCGACCCGCTGGCGAACGAGCGCCAGTTGAGCGACGTGATCCGGCTCGCCAATGCCTATCCCGAGACGGTCAGGGCGATCATCGTCGGCAACGAGGTGCTGCTGCGCGGCGAGCAGACGCCCGAAGCCCTCGCCGCCATGCTCGCGCGGGTCAAGCAGGCGACCGGCAAGCCCGTCACCTATGCCGATGTCTGGGAGTTCTGGCTCAAGGCGCCGCAGCTCGCGAACGCGGTCGACTTCGTGACCATTCATATCCTCCCCTATTGGGAGGATCAGCCGCAGCCGGTCGCGGCCGGCCTCGCCCATCTCGAGACGATCGTCGACAAGGTCCGCGCCGCCTTCCCCGCGAAGCCGATCCTGATCGGCGAGACCGGCTGGCCCAGCGAAGGCCGCGAGCGCGAAGACGCCACGCCGAGCCTGGTCAACCAGGCGCGTTACCTGCGCGAGTTCATGGCCTATGTGGCCGGCGCCGGCGCCGGGCTCGACTACAATCTCATCGAGGCCTTCGACCAGCCCTGGAAGCGCGCGCTCGAGGGCACGGTCGGCGGCTATTGGGGCCTCTTCGATGCCGATCGCCAGGCGAAGTTCCCCTGGCGCGGCCCGGTCAGCGAATATCCGCAATGGCAGGCCGATTTCGCCATCGCCAGCGGGCTCGGATTTGTGCTGCTGGGCGCCGCTTTCCTCTGGGG
>NZ_JBOHKS010000169.1:0-15028 GCF_050729195.1 Hypericibacter sp. | reverse complement strand
AAACAGGGAGGCTTCACGTCTGGGAGACGTAAGGGTCCGAAAACCCTCATCCGGGCCTTGCACCCGGATCCGATGTGGCGAAACCAGGGGTTCCGCCGAAACTCGTCCTGCCACCTCGCGATTGTGCGATGCAGCAGATATTAGAATAAGTAGCGAAGCTGTCCGCCTGGACCAGAGTCAAAATCACAGGCGAGATATGCGCCAATCGCATACCATTTTCCCAACCTCGAAAGACCGGTGCGGCGAGGTCGGGCCGGGAATGTCATCCTATTGACATCAAAGAACGATCGAGGCAGCGGGCGATTGTTGGTCGATGAATCAGGTTTCGGCGGCGGCCACTTTTCTCAAGAGAAAATCGCGGAACACCTGGATGCGTTTCGAGTTCCGCAGCTCTTCCGGATAGACGAAATAGGCATCGACTCGGGGACCTTCAAGCTCCGGCAGGACTCGCACCACGTTGGGCGTGTCATGCGCCATGTAGGTCGCGAGGCTCGCGATGCCGATCCCGTTCTGCACCGCGCGCAAGATTGCATAACTGTTATTGACGGTGAGGGCAGCCTGGCGCGGCCGGTCGGGCGGCGTGCCGGCGCGCAAGAGCCAGTTCACTTCCGGGACGGGGGGACGGACCTCCTCGCCGAACACGATGATGCGATGCTTGTCGAGATCGGCGGCACTCTCGGGCGCCCCGAAGCGCTTGATATAGTCGGGCGCCGCATAGATCGGCATCCGCACCGTCATCAGATGCCGCTGAATCAGGCCCGGCTGGCGCGGCGGCGCCATGCGGATCGCGACGTCGGCCTCGCGCATGCTGAGATCGAGCTCGCGATCCTCGAGCACGAGATCGACGCCGACATCGGGATAGAGATCGACGAACTCGGCCATGCGCGGCGTGAGCCAGGTCGAGCCCAGCGCCACGGTCGCCGTGATCTTGAGCCGGCCCTTCGGCCGTTCCTTGCTCTCGGCCAGCTGCGCCTCGGTCATGGCGAGCTTGGCGAAGACGTCATGGGCGGTACGGTAGAGCAGCTCACCCTGCTCGGTCAGGATCAGGCCGCGCGCATGACGGTGGAACAGCACGACATTGAGGCTCTCTTCGAGCGCGCTGATCTGACGGCTCACCGCTGATTGCGAGAGGTTCAGCACCTCGCCCGCATGGGTGAAGCTGCCGGCCTCCGCGACGGCGTGAAAAATCCTGAGCTTATCCCAATCCATAGCCATGGCCGGACCGGCCCCCTGACGCAATAGCGATTGACCTGCCGTCGCCCGTCCCTTCGGGCTCCGGCAGGCACCCCTGAACCGACCCGGCTATTCCGCCGCGGCCGGCTCGCTTTCGGCGGCCTCGAAGGCGAGGAACTTCTCGGCTTCGAGCGCCGCCATGCAGCCCATGCCAGCCGCCGTCACGGCCTGGCGAAACACCTTGTCCTTCACGTCGCCCGCCGCGAACACGCCACGGACGGAGGTCTTGGTGCTGTCGGGCCTGCTCACGATGTAGCCTTCCGCGTCCATCTCGATCTGGCCCTTGAACAGCTCGGTCGCGGGCGTGTGGCCGATGGCGACGAAGAACCCGTCGCAGTCGATCTCGCCCGTCTTGCCGCTCCTGACATTGCGCACGCGCACCCCGGTGACGCCCGGCGGGTCGCCGGCGGCGAGGACTTCCTCGACGACGCTGTCCCAGACCACATGGATCTTCGGATTCTTGAACAGGCGCTCCTGCATGATCTTCTCGGCGCGGAAGCTGTCGCGGCGATGGATCACGGTCACCTTGCTGGCGATATGGCTCAGATAGATCGCTTCCTCGACCGCGGTGTTGCCACCGCCGACCAGCACGACCTCCCTGCCGCGAAAGAAGAAACCGTCGCAGGTGGCGCAGGCCGAGACGCCGGCGCCGCGCAGGCGCTGCTCGCTCTCGAGTCCGAGCCAGCGCGCCTGGGCACCGGTCGCGATGATGATGCTCTCGGCAAGATAGATGTCGCCGCTGTCGGCGACGCAGCGGAAGGGCCGGCGCGACAGATCGAGCGAGGTGATAGTGTCGGTGTGGATCTTGGTGCCGACATGGAGCGCCTGCGCGCGCATCTGCTCCATCAGCCACGGCCCCTGGATCACGTCGGCGAAGCCCGGATAATTTTCCACATCGGTGGTGATCGTCATCTGGCCGCCGGGCTGGATGCCCTCGAGCAGGGTCGGCTTGAGATTGGCGCGCGCCGCATAGATCGCGGCCGTGAGGCCCGCGGGACCCGAACCGATGATCAGGAGTTTGACGTGATGCTGCTGCGCCATGAGGGGCCGATCCTTGGGCTCGTCGTTTCCATAGGGAGGCGAATTTAGCGGGCCGAATCGGCCTGGGGATAGCGGAGCGCCGCTGTTACGGGACCCTGCCTCGAAGGGACCCGTTCGGGCGACGCCGGGGGATGCGAAAACCGGTCCCCTCACAATAAGGGTGGGGCGCTTGCGGAAACAAGCCATGCTCCGAACGCGGACCTCTGCAAATTTCGGTCAAAATCCTTGCTTTCCTTAGGGATAAACAGCGGTTGGCCCTGCCGTCCGCTGCTGGTTTTCGGGCGGCGATGGCTGGCGGCCCCGGGCTTTCGGCAATATAATTGCGCATAACCCGCCACCGCCCGACCGAGGGAAATCATGCGCCGGGTCAAGCTCGACCGAATCGACCGGAAAATCCTCAACGACCTCCAGCAGGACGGTCGCATGACCAACGTGGATCTGGCGCGCCGCGCCGGCATCTCGGCGCCGCCCTGTCTGCGCCGCGTGCGGGCCCTGGAAGAAGCGGGCTTCATCCGCGGCTACCATGCGGACCTCAATGCCGAGGCCTTGGGCTATGGCGTGTCGGTCTTCGCCCAGGTCGGGCTGTCGAGCCAGGCCGAGCATGACCTCAAGGCCTTCGAGGCCCTGACCAACTCCTGGCCGGAAGTGCGCGAGTGCCACATGCTCGCGGGCGAGATGGATTTCCTGCTCAAGGTGGTCGCGGTCGATTGGGACGCCTATCAGCGCTTCCTCACCACCAAGCTCACCGCCGCGCCGAATGTCAGCCATGTGAAGTCGGCCTTGGCCATCCGCACCTGCAAGAACGCGCCCGGCGTGCCGATCGACGTCGAAGACGAGCTGGTCGCGGCGCAGTAAAGCGGGCCGCAGCAGGCGCAGCTGTCTCCCTCAGCCCCGCCATGAGCGAGAGAACGCCCGTGAGCGCAGAGCGCATCGCGCAACTTCGCCAGCTCTACGCCGATCTTCTGACCAGACGGTTGAAGGGAGATGTCGAACGGCTGAACGAGGCTTTTCGCACGATTCCCCGGGAGAAGTTTCTCGGACCCGGCCCCTGGCGCATCTTCACCGGCGACCGCTATATCGTCACCCCGTCCGACGATCCCGCCCTGATCTATCAGGACGTCGTCGTGGCGCTGGCGGAGGAGCAGGGCATCAATAACGGCCAGCCCAGCCTTCATGCGCGATCGCTCCTCTCGCTCGATCCGCGCCCCGGCGACACGGTCATCCATGTCGGCGTCGGAACCGGATACTACACGGCCATTCTGGCCCATCTCGTCGGTCCGCAAGGCAAGGTGGAGGCCTACGAGATCGACGAACGGCTCTCTCGACATGCGGCCGCCCTCCTCGCCGACAGGCCGAATGTCACGATCCACAACCGTTCGGGCGCCGTCGGGCCGTTGCCGCCAAGCGACGCCATCTATGTGAATGCGGGGGCGACCCACCCGGCGGACATATGGCTGGATTGCCTGCGGCCGGGAGGCCGTCTCCTGTTCCCGCTGACGCCGGACAAAGGGTGGGGCGGCATGCTGCTGGTCGGCGCCGCGCCGAAGGGATTCGAAGCCCGCATCCTGACACAGGCGATGTTCATCGGCTGCCAGGGCCAGCGTGACGCCGAGCAGGAGCGAAAGACGCGAGCAGCCTTCGCGCATCGCAATGCCAGCAAGGTGCGCTCGCTGAGGCGAGGGACCCCACCGGATGCCAGTTGCTGGTTGGCCTGGGATGGGTGCTGGCTCTCGACCGCTGCCCTGACCTCGACGTGACCGAAGCAGGGCGGGAACGGCGCGTCAGCTCTTCTTGCCCTTGAGCCGCGCCACTTCCTCTTCCAGCTCCTGGATGCGCGCCAGCATGGCCATGCTGGCGGCTTCGACTTCTTCGGCGCTGAAGAGCTGGGGGATATGCTGAGGGCAGTTGATATCCCAGCCCTCGAGACGGAAGCGGATCACGCGTTGCGGGCGCAGTCTGGATTTGGGTGGCGTCAATCGCTCGATCAGCGCCGGATCGTTCTCGATCACTTCCGCCCGACCCCAGACCTTGATGCGCTGGCGGTGGGCGTAATCGACCGCGAAGATGATGGCGCGGTCATTCTCGCTGAGATTGCCCAGCGTGATGTATTGCTTGTTGCCGGGCAGGTCGGCGAAGGCGAGATGCTGGTCGTCGAGCGTGACGATGAAGCCCGGCGGGCCGCCGCGATGCTGGATATAGGGGCGGCCATCGGCGCTGGCGGTGCCGAGGAAGACGCTGTTGCGTTCGGCCAGCCAGGCCGCCAGCTCGGGCGTGATCCGGTTGCGGGCGGGACTCCTCTCGATCTCCTCGTTGCGCCCGCGCGAACCCAGCCGCGTCTGCACGGCTTTGACCGCATCGGTGAAGGCGACATCGAAGAAACCACGCGGCTCCGGTGACACGGAACCGCCAGACGGTTCCGTGCCAGCGGCAGAAGAGGTCGCCTTACTTGAACGCGACCTTGGTGATTTCGTAGGACTTGGAGCCACCGGGGGTGGTCACTTCGATGGTGTCGCCGACATGCTTGCCGATGAGCGCGCGCGCGAGCGGCGAGGAGATCGAGAGCCGCTTGGCCGCGATGTCGGACTCATCCTGCCCAACGATCTGGTAGCTGGCCTTTTCCTCGGTGTCCTCGTCCAGCAGCGTGACGGTCGCGCCGAATTTCACTTCCTTGCCGGAAAGACGGCTGACGTCGATCACCTCGGCGCGCGAGATCTTGTCCTCGAGCTCGGCCACCCGGCCCTCGATGAAGCTCTGGCGTTCACGCGCGGCGTGATACTCGGCGTTCTCGGACAGGTCGCCATGTTCGCGCGCCTCGGCGATGGCGCGAATGACCGCCGGCCGTTCGACCGACTTCAGATGCCTCAGCTCGTCCTCGAGACGGGTGAAGCCGTCTGCCGTCATGGGAATCTTGGTCATGCCATTCCAACCACGAAATCGAAGAAAAGAACGGTGATGTCAACGGGATGGGGCCATGGCTCGCCGCCACGGGACCCTATGTCCGCAGAGGCAAAAGCACACCCTCGGCCGCAACCCGTGTTGGGCCGATGATCAGAACCCGCGCTTAAAGTACGATTGCAGGGGCGCGACTTCAAGCGGCCCCGAGGCCAGTGCGGCAATTGCGGCCACGGCCGCCCGCGCACCGGAAACCGTTGTATAGTAAGGGATATTTCCTAGAAGCGCGCTCTGCCGGATGGAGGCGCTGTCGGCGATGGCGGCCGCTCCCTCGGTGGTGTTGAAAACCAGCTGAACCCGGCCGTTTTTCATGGCGTCGACCACATGGGGCCGGCCTTCCAGCACCTTGTTGATGCGGGTGACGGGCAGGCCCTCGGCCGCGAGGAAACGCTGCGTGCCGCCGGTGGCGATCAGGCTGAAACCCATGGCCACCAGGTTGCGGCCGATCTCGATCATGGCCGATTTGTCACGGTCCTTGACCGAGATGAAGACGGTGCCCTTGGTCGGCAGATCGACGCCCGCTCCCAGCTGCGCCTTGGCGAAGGCATGGCCAAAATCGCGATCGAGGCCCATCACCTCGCCGGTCGATTTCATCTCCGGGCCGAGGAGCACGTCGACGCCGGGGAAGCGCGCGAAGGGGAACACGGCCTCTTTGACCGCGATATGCCCGTCATTCATCGGCACCGGCTTCAGGTCGGCGAGCTTCTCGCCGGCCATGACGCGGGCCGCGATCTTGGCGATCGGCTGGCCGGTCGCCTTGGCGACGAAGGGCACGGTGCGGCTCGCGCGCGGATTGACTTCGAGCACATAGATCATGCCGTCCTTGACGGCGAACTGCGTGTTCATGAGGCCGACGACATTGAGCGCCTTGGCCAGCGCCACGGTCTGGCTTTCGAGCTCGGCGATGATCTCGGCCGACAGATGATAGGGCGGCAGCGAGCAGGCGGAATCGCCGGAATGGATTCCGGCCTCCTCGATATGTTCCATGATGCCGGCGACATAGACATCCGTGCCGTCGGCGACCGCGTCGACATCGACCTCGACCGCATCCTGCAGGTAGGAGTCGATCAGCACCGGGCTCGAGCCCGACACCGTGACCGCGGTCTTGATGTAGCGCTCGAGATCGGTGTCGTCATGGACGATCTCCATGGCGCGGCCGCCCAGCACATAGGAGGGACGGATCACGACGGGATAGCCGATATGGTTGGCGATCTTGAGCGCCTCGGCGCCCGAACGCGCCGTGCCGTTGGCCGGCTGGCGCAGCTTCAGTTTCGCCAGCAGCGCCTGGAAGCGTTCGCGGTCCTCGGCCAGGTCGATCGCATCGGGCGAGGTGCCGAGGATCGGGATCTCGGCGGCCTCGAGTGCCGCCGCCAGCTTCAGCGGCGTCTGGCCTCCGAACTGCACGATCACGCCTTCGAGCTTGCCCTTGCGCTGCTCGACCCGGGCGATCTCGACCACGTCCTCGGCCGTCAGCGGCTCGAAATAGAGCCGGTCCGAGGTGTCGTAGTCGGTCGAGACGGTCTCGGGGTTGCAATTGACCATGATGGTCTCGAACCCGGCTTCCTTCAGCGCATAGGCCGCATGGACGCAGCAATAGTCGAACTCGATGCCCTGGCCGATGCGGTTGGGGCCGCCGCCGAGGATGATGATCTTGCGCCGGTTCGAGGGATTGGCCTCGCATTCGGGCGCCTCGACGCCGTCGCCTTCATAGGTGCCGTACATATAAGGCGTGTCGGAGGCGAACTCGGCGGCGCAGGTATCGACGCGCTTATAGACCGGCGTGACGCCGGCGCGGCGGCGCGCCTGGGAGACCGTGGCCTCGTCCTTGCCGACAAGCTCGGCGATGCGTGCGTCGGAGAAGCCCATCTTCTTGATGCGGACCCAGCCGGTCGCGTCCTGAGGCAGGCCGGCCTTGCGGATCTTCGCCTCGGTCGCGACCAGGGCCTCGATCTCGCGCAGGAACCAGGGGTCGTAATGGGTGATGGCGTTGATGTCTTCGACCGAGAGGCCGAGACGGAAAGCCTGTGCCGCCACCAGCAGCCGGTCGGGTGTCGGCCGCGCCAGCATGGCCCGGATCGACAGGATCGGATCGGCGCCCGGCACCACCACCTCGTTGAGGCCGGTCAGGCCGGTCTCCATCGAGCGCAGCGCCTTCTGCACCGATTCCTGGAAATTGCGGCCGATCGACATGGCCTCGCCGACCGACTTCATCGCGGTCGTCAGCAGCGGTTCGGCCCCCTTGAACTTCTCGAAGGTGAAGCGCGGCATCTTGGTGACGACATAGTCGATGGTCGGCTCGAAGGAGGCCGGCGTCACGCGGGTGATGTCGTTCTTGAGCTCGTCGAGGCTGTAGCCGACCGCGAGCTTGGCCGCGATCTTGGCGATCGGGAAGCCGGTGGCCTTCGAAGCCAGCGCCGAGGAGCGCGAAACGCGCGGATTCATCTCGATCACGACCATGCGGCCCGACTTCGGGTCGACCGCGAACTGCACGTTGGATCCGCCGGTATCGACGCCGATCTCGCGCAACACCGCGATCGAGGCGTCGCGCATGATCTGATACTCCTTGTCGGTGAGCGTCAGGGCGGGTGCCACCGTCACGCTGTCGCCGGTATGGATGCCCATCGGATCGATGTTCTCGATCGAGCAGATGATGATGCAGTTGTCGTTGCGGTCGCGCACCACCTCCATCTCATATTCTTTCCAGCCCAGCACCGACTCCTCGATCAGCACCTGGCTGACCGGCGAGGCGCGCAAGCCCCCGGCGGCGATGTTCTCGAACTCGTCGCGGTTATAGGCGATGCCGCCGCCGGTGCCGCCCAGCGTGAAGGAGGGGCGGATGACGCAGGGGAGCCCGATCTGCTCCATCGCCTCGATCGCGTCCTCGAGCGTGTTGACCAGATGGCTCTTGGGGCTCTTGAGGCCGATGCGCTCCATCGCCTGGCGGAACAGCAAGCGGTCCTCGGCCAGCTCGATCGCGTCGGCCTTGGCGCCGATGAGCTCCACGCCGAGCCGCTCCAGCACGCCCGACTTGGCGAGCTTCATCGCGGTGTTGAGTGCGGTCTGCCCGCCCATGGTCGGCAGCAGCGCGTCGGGCCGCTCCTTCTCCAGGATGCGGGTCACGATCTCGGGCGTGATCGGCTCGATATAGGTGGCGTCGGCCAGGCCCGGATCGGTCATGATCGTGGCCGGGTTCGAATTCACCAGCACGACGCGATAGCCTTCCTGCTTCAGCGCCTGGCAGGCCTGGGTCCCCGAATAATCGAACTCGCAAGCCTGCCCGATCACGATCGGCCCGGCACCGATGATCATGATCGACTTGATGTCAGTACGCTTTGGCATGATCTCTGGATTCAGCTCCGCTTCTTCTCAATGAGGTCGGCGAAGCGCTTGAAGAGATAGTGGCTGTCCTGGGGCCCGGGCGAGGCTTCGGGGTGGTATTGCACCGAGAAGACCGGCTTGTCCTTGAGGCGCAGGCCTTCGTTCGAGCCGTCGAAGAGCGAGACATGCGAGACCTCGACGCCCGCGGGCAGCGATTCCGGCAGGACGCAGAAGCCGTGATTCTGGCTGGTGATCTCTACCTTGCCGGTGGCGAGGTCCTTGACCGGATGGTTGGCGCCGCGATGGCCGATCGCCATCTTCCTGGTCTTGCCGCCCAGCGCCAGTGCCAGCAGCTGATGGCCGAGGCAGATGCCGAAGAGGGGGATCTCGGTCTCGAGCAGGTTGCGGATCACCGGCACCGCATATTCGCCGGTGGCGGCCGGATCGCCCGGACCGTTCGAGAGGAAGATACCGTCGGGCTTGTGACGCAGGATGTCTTCGGCCGTGGCCGTCGCCGGCACCACCGTCACCTTGGCGCCGATCGAGGCCAGGCAGCGCAGGATGTTGCGCTTGGCGCCGTAATCGACGGCGACGACATGAAAGCGCGGATTGGCCTGCTGGCCATAGCCGTCTTCGAGCGTCCAGCGCGTCTCGTCCCAGCCATAGCTCTGCCGGCAGCTGACCTCGATCGCGAGATCCATGCCGTCGAGACCGGGCCAGGCCTTGGCTTCGGCGATCAGGGCCGCTTCGTCGAACTTCTTGTCCGGCGCATGGCAGACCACGCCCGAGGGCGCGCCCGCGTCGCGGATGCGCCGCGTGAGCTGGCGCGTATCGATGCCGGCGATGCCGATGAGATTGCGCGCCTTGAGCCAGCCATCGAGATGCTGCGTCGCGCGCCAATTCGAGGGCTCGGTGATGTCGGCGCGCAGGATCAATCCGCGCGCGGCCGGCGTGATCGTCTCGATATCCTCGAGATTGGTGCCGACATTGCCGATATGCGGGAAGGTGAAGGTGATGATCTGGCCGGCATAGGAAGGATCGGTGAGGATCTCCTGATAGCCGGTGAGCGAGGTGTTGAAGCAGACCTCGCCGACGGCCTTGCCGATCGCGCCGATGCCGTGGCCCCAGATCAGCTGTCCGTCCGCCAGTGCCAGCACCGCCGTGGCCCAGGAACGCCGCCCCCCTGAAGCGTTCGGGGCAGGCGTGTTTTGGGTCTCGCTCATCGGCGGAAGGATCCTGGCGATCGCGGGGGAGGAGGTTCGCGGCGCACACCCATATGGTCACGCGCGTCGCGTCGCTCAAGTTGGCGGGGTTATTAAGCAAAGCCGTCGCGCGCGTCAAGCCGGAAGTGTTTTGTTTCTCCGAGAGAAATCAAGCGTTTGCGAGAGCGCGGCGAAATTGCCTGCGGAAGCTCGATCCGCTACCCTGAACGCTTTCCCGAGATCGGCCGGAGTCGGGCGCGTTGCCCCTGCGTTTCCGCGTCTCTCATACCGCGAGTGGCCCCATGTTGCGCACCGACCTGACCGAAGCCCTGAAGACGGCCATGAAGTCGCGCGATCTGCGCGCGGTCTCGACCGTGCGCCTGATCCTGGCGGCATTGAAGGACCGCGATATCGCGGCGCGGCCGAAGGGTGTGACCGACGGTATCGGCGAGGATGAGATCGTCGAGATGCTGCATAAGATGGTGCGCCAGCGCCGCGAATCGATCGAGCTCTATGAAAAGGGCGGCCGGCTGGAGCTCGCCCAGCAGGAGCAGGAGGAGATCGGCGTCATCGAGCGCTTCCTGCCCAAGCAGATGAGCGAGGCCGAGATGGGCGAGGCGGTGACCGCGGCGATCGGCGAAACCGGTGCGACGACCATCAAAGATATGGGCAAGATCATGGGCTTGCTGAAGCAGCGCTTCGCCGGTCGGATGGATTTCGGCAAGGCCGGCCAGCTGGTGAAGCAGAAGCTCGGGACCTGACCGCCGCAGTTGAAGCCCGACACTTGAAGCCGGCCGGCCGCGGCCCACTTACCAGCTCTGCCGCTGTTCCATTCGCGTAATCCCCATGTTTCCTGGGATTCGCGCCTTGCCCTCGACTCGGCGCTGGGCGGACACTCGGCCTGCAAAATCGGGCCTTCGGCCGCTTCAGGAGTTTCGCGCCGCTCATGGCCTTCCCCCCACAGTTTCTCGACGAGTTGAGAAGCCGCCTGCCGCTGGCGGATGTGGTCGGGCGCCGCGTGAAGCTGCAGAAGCGCGGCCGCGATTTCGTCGGGCTCTGTCCCTTCCATAACGAGAAGACGCCCTCCTTCACTGTCAATGAGGAGAAGGGCTTCTTCCATTGCTTCGGCTGCGGCGCCCATGGCGACGCCATGACCTTCGTGATGCGGGCCGAAGGGTCGAGCTTTCTCGAGGCGGTCGAGCGGCTCGCCAATGAGGCGGGCTTGGCCGTGCCCCAGCCCGATCCCGAGGCGCGGGAGAAGGCCGAGCGCCAGAGCACCCTGCTCGGCGCGATGGAAGCCGCGGCCAAATTCTTCGAGGCCGAGCTCAAGGGTGGACGCGGGCGCACGGCGCGCGACTATCTCGAGAATCGGTCGCTCACCGAGGAGACCATCGCGCGCTTCCGCCTCGGCTACGCGCCCGATTCCCGCGGCAGCCTCAAGGAAGCGCTGACCAAGCAGGGATTTCCGGAAGCGCTGCTGGTCGAAGGCGGGCTCCTGATCAAGCCGCCGGCCGAGAATGGCGTCGGCGGCGGCGCCTCTTATGACCGGTTCCGGGGCCGCGTGATGTTCCCGATCACCGACCGGCGCGGCCGCGTGATCGCCTTCGGCGGCCGCGTGATGGGCGAGGGCGAGCCCAAATATCTGAATTCGCCCGAGACGCCGCTGTTCCATAAGGGCCGTGTACTGTTCGGTCTCGCCCAGGCCCAGGAATCGATCCGGCAGAAGAACGAGGTCGTCGTCGCCGAGGGCTATATGGATGTGATCGCCATGAGCCAGGCGGGCCTGGCCCAGGCGGTGGCGCCCTTGGGCACCGCATTGACCGAGGAGCAGATCCTGCTGCTCTGGCGCCTGGCGCCGGAGCCGATCCTCTGTTTCGACGGCGATGGGGCGGGACAACGCGCCGCTGCGCGCGGCGCCGATCGAGCGCTGCCCCTGCTCAAGCCCGGCTGCTCGCTGCGCTTCGCGATCATGCCGAAGGGCGAGGATCCCGACAGCCTGGTGAAGGCCAAGGGGCCGGCGGCGATGGAGGAGGTGCTGTCACGGTCCGTGGGGCTGGCTGACCTGCTCTGGGAAACCGAGACCGCCGGCCGGCAGTTCGACACGCCCGAGCGCAAATCGGGCCTGCGCCAGCATCTGGCGGGCCTGGCCGCGCGCATCGCCGACCGGACCGTCCAGGACGACTACCGGCTGGAATTCGAGCGCCGGCTTGGCGACGCGTTCGGCTATACCAACCGCGGGTCGGGTGGCAACCGGGGGATGGCGGATCGCCGCGGCGGGGCCGGGCGGAGCGGCGGCAAGGGCTTCGGCCAGGGCCGCAATGGGGCGAACCGGTATCCGGGCGCGCCCCAGGAACGCGGCGGGGCCGCACTGCGCCAGGGGATTCCGGACCCGGAACGCCGCCAACCCGAGATGTTGCTCAGCATTGTCATCAGCCATCCGCGCATCGCCCATCAGCGGGCCGAGGAATTGGCACACCTCGTGCTAGCCGACTCCCAACTTGACAAGCTTCGTCAAGCCGTTATAGACCACGCGGCTGGCACGCCGGACCTTGACGTCGAGGGGTTGAAACGCCACTTGGTGGGAACGGGGTTTGGCGGTGTCCTGGACGCGCTAACCACCCGAAACAAGGGTCTGTCTGCCTGCCGCGCCGAGGTCGAGATGACGGCCGCGGAAGAGGCGTTTGACCATTTGCTCGGTCTGATGAAGGAGAGACAGGCGCGTCTGGAAGCGGATCTCGCAGCCCAGAGACTTGGCGCGGATGCGACTCCCGAAGCCTGGGCCAGGTTTCAGGCGGCGCAACGCGAGAGCCTCTCGGGCGAGAGCCGGCGACGCGACATCGATAAACGGGCGAAGTGAGCTCGCCGACATGACCAGCGGGCGCCGGAGAGTTTTTTCGGGCGACCGGGTGAACCATATTTGAAGATGAGGCGCGGATCATCGGGCGGCGGCCCAGGCGATCGGCCAGCAACGAACAGAACGACAGCAGTCAGGCGGTAGGCAGATGGCGACAAAACCGGCAGCCAAGGCGGAGAATGGCGAGGCGCGCGAAGAGGGAGCCGATGGCCCCTTGCTCGACAGCGTCAGCGCCTCCGTCAAGAAGCTCGTCACGCGCGGCAAAGAGCGCGGCTATGTCACTTATGACGAGCTGAACCAGGCGCTGCCGGCCGACAAGGTCTCCTCCGAGCAGATCGAAGACACGATGGCCATGCTCAACGAGCTGGGTGTCAATGTCGTCGAATCCGAAGACGAGGAAGTCGCGGCCGAGCCGGCCGCGGCGCCGACTGAAGAGTCGGAAGAAGCCCCCGAAGGCAGCCGCACCGGCAATCTCGGCGACGAGGATATCGGCCGCACCGACGACCCCGTGCGCATGTATCTGCGCGAGATGGGCTCGGTCGAGCTCCTGTCGCGCGAGGGCGAAATCGCGATCGCCAAGCGCATCGAGGCCGGCCGCGACATGATGATCGGCGGCATCGCCGAGAGCCCCCTGACCTTCCGCGCCATCATCGAATGGCGCGACAAGCTCAAGGCCGGGCAGATGCTGCTGCGCGACGTGATCGATCTCGAAGCCACCTATGGCAAGGCGCCGGAAGGCGACGCCGTGATCCCGGCGGGCGGCAACGCCGTCGAGGAGGAAGAAGAGGAAGAGGAAGTCGAGGAGGCGGCCGAGCCGCGTCCCGACGGCGCGCCGCCGGCCGAAGGCGAGGAGACCGACGAGAACAACATGTCGCTCTCGGCCATGGAGCAGGAACTGCTGCCCACGGTCGTGCTCTCCTTCGACGCCGTCGCCGGCGCCTATCAGAAGCTGGATCGCCTGGCGGAAAAGCGCCTCGAGGCCTTCAAGAAGGGCGAGAAGTTCCTGCCGGTCAGCGAGAAGCGCTACGACAAGCTGAAGCAGGAGCTGGCCGAGCTGATGAAGCCCATCAAGCTCAACAATGGCCGGCTCGAGAGCCTTGTCGGCGAGATGTATCAGCTCAACCGCAAGCTGGTCGGGCTCGAGGGGCAGCTGCTGCGCCTGGCCGAGAAGCATCGCGTGAAGCGCGAGGATTTCATCCAGCGCTATTACGGCAGCGAGCTCGATCCGCGCTGGCTGAGCAAGGTCGGCCGCCTGACCTCCAAGGGCTGGAAGGACTACGCGCTCAAGCATAAGGACGAGGTGAAGGTGATCCGCGGGGACATCTCCGCCATCGCCGACCATGTCTGCCTGCCGATCGCCGACTTCCGGCGCGTGGTCAACACGATCCAGAAGGGCGAGCGCGAGGCCGGCCGCGCGAAGAAGGAGATGGTCGAGGCCAATCTGCGCCTCGTGATCTCGATCGCGAAGAAATACACCAACCGCGGCCTGCAGTTCCTGGACCTGATCCAGGAGGGCAATATCGGCCTGATGAAGGCGGTCGATAAGTTCGAATACCGCCGCGGCTACAAGTTCTCGACCTACGCCACCTGGTGGATCCGGCAGGCGATCACCCGTTCGATCGCCGACCAGGCCCGCACCATCCGCATCCCGGTGCATATGATCGAGACCATCAACAAGCTGGTGCGCACCTCGCGCCAGATGCTGCACGAGATCGGCCGCGAGCCGACGCCCGAGGAGCTGGCCGAGAAGCTCGGCATGCCGCTCGAGAAGGTGCGCAAGGTGATGAAGATCGCCAAGGAGCCGATCAGCCTCGAGACGCCGATCGGCGACGAGGAGGATTCGCATCTGGGTGATTTCATCGAGGACAAGAACGCGGTGCTGCCGCTCGATGCCGCGATCCAGGCGAACCTGCGCGAGACCACGACGCGGGTCCTCGCCAGCCTGACGCCGCGCGAGGAGCGCGTACTCCGGATGCGCTTCGGCATCGGCATGAACACCGACCATACGCTCGAGGAAGTCGGCCAGCAGTTCTCGGTCACCCGCGAGCGCATACGACAGATCGAGGCGAAGGCGCTGCGCAAGCTCAAGCATCCGAGCCGCTCGCGCAAGCTCAGGAGCTTCCTCGATACTTGATCCGAGGCCTTCCTTCGCCGGATACCAAAAGCCAGAATGACCTGTCATTCTGGCTTTTGCTTTACTACCGATCGCCTGGGATCGGGCCCGTAGTTCAGTTGGTTAGAACGCGCCGCTCATAACGGTGTTGTCGCAGGTTCAAGTCCTGCCGGGCCCACCACGCTTCTGCTTTCCGGAAGCGGCGTCGTGTAGGCGCGAACGCTACGCGATCATACTAGGCCGCGTGGACAAAATGATTGACGTTTGAATCGGAAATTGATTCAAGGCTGCAGATTCGGGGAGGCAGCCTTGAGC
>NZ_JBOHKS010000168.1:0-21765 GCF_050729195.1 Hypericibacter sp. | reverse complement strand
GCTCGCAGCAGCGGATAAAGAATCGCGGAACGACGCTGAGATCGAAAGACCCAGTTGTTGGCTTGGCCGAATACCCCCTCGGGGCGACCAAACTCGGCCAGAGCGTGGATGCTTTCGGCACCGTGATAAATCCGATCGCCGCTCAAAAGGGCCATTCCGTCATCGACCCGCAAGCCACGGGCGCTCAGCTGACGGACGGCGGGATGGTCGCGGTTCTCGCGCGCATCCAGCAACTGCAGATTGGGAAAGAGCTCGCGCAGGCGCAGCAGCCGAACATAGTTCGCGCAGAAAGGGCACTCTCCGTCATAAACCAGGATCGGTTGGGAGGGCGGTTGCATGCTCTCCTTTTATCAGCGGGGAGGTTAAGCGTCGGTTTGCGATACTCCCATTGCGGTATGCACCTAGCAGGCTGGGTTAGCCCAACGGGCTGAGGCGCGGGGCGATGGAGCGGAAATCGTCGATGCTGAGGCAGTGGGTGATGGTCTGGCCGTCATTCGACAGCGGGAACACGCCCCATTCGAACACCCGGTCGTCGCGCTGTTCCCATTCGATCTTGGAGAGACCGAACTGCGGCGCGTGCTGCTCCCGCAGCCGCCGGTAGATCTCGAGATTGGCGGCCTTGAGCGCCGGATCCCAATTGGTGTCGCTCAGCCATTTGTAGGAGAAGTCCTCCTGGCCGAAGCGCGCCACCTCGGTGCCGACCAGCCGGTAGAACACCCGGAAAGGGTCGTCCTGCAGCTCGACGATCGAGATGTAGGGCAGCCAGGCCTGGAAGACGAAGGGATCGACATCCTGACGCGCGGGAAAAAGACGGCCGCGCTTCAGGCCGTCCCAGCGCCCCTCGACATCGGCAACCATGTCGGATTTGATCTCCGACCGGTCGACGAAGCAGATGGCATCCGCCAGCCATTCGCGTTTCGACATGATGACGTCACTCTCGGACCATGGGCGGCCGGTCCGATCTGCCGTGCCCGCCAAATGATAGGACGCGCGGGCGCCTCGCGATAGGGGCGCCACAGCGTCCGCTGGTAACCGGTCGTAACCTTGCTATCGTGGGTATAGTTCAGGCGGGAAAACCTGCCACATCGAGGCTCGAGGAGGCCTTCATCATGGAACGTCGGAAACTGGGAAAAACCGGGCTGGAGACGGCCCCGCTCGTGTTCGGCGGCAATGTCTTCGGCTGGACCGCCGACGAGGCGACGTCCTTCGCCCTGCTGGACGCCTTCACCGACGCCGGCTTCAACGCCGTCGATACGGCCGATGCCTATTCCCGCTGGGTCCCCGGACATAGCGGCGGCGAATCCGAGACCATCATCGGCAAATGGCTGAAGCGGCATGGCGGGCGCGACAAGATCCTGATCCTGACCAAGGTCGCGTCGGAGATGGGGCCCGGCAAGAAAGGCCTCTCCAAAGCCTACATCATGGCGGCGGTCGAGGCCTCACTGAAGCGGCTCCAGACCGACTATATCGACCTCTACCAGTCGCATTGGCCCGACCCCGAAACGCCGATCGAGGAGACACTGGAAGCGCATCGGCGCCTCGTCGAGCAGGGCAAGGTGCGGGCGGTGGGCGGCTCGAACTATGACGGGGCGGGCCTGCGCGCCGCCCTCAAGGCCGGCGACGGCGAGACCCGGGCGCGCTACCAGACCCTGCAGCCCGAATACAATCTCTATGACCGGGCCGGCTATGAGGCGGCGCTGGAGCCGATCTGTCTCAAGGAAGGGCTCGGGGTCATCACCTACTTCTCGCTGGCGAGCGGCTTCCTCACCGGCAAATACCGCGCCAAGGCCGATCTGGGCAAAAGCCCGCGCGGCGAGGATATCGAGAAATATCTCGATGCCCGGGGAATGCGCGTGCTCGCGGCGCTGGATCAGGTGGCCGCGCGCTACCGCGCGACCCCGGCCCAGATCGCGCTCGCCTGGCTGATGGCCCGCCCCAGCGTGACGGCGCCCATCGCCAGCGCCACCAGCCTGGCGCAACTCAAGGACATCATGAAGGCGGCGTCGGTGAAGCTCGACCGCGACGCGATCGCAACGCTCGATGCGACGGGGTGAGTGAGCGGATGGCGTATTTATCCTCTCCCCCACACCGTGGAGGAGAGGTCTGATTTTCTGGTTCTAGTACACCACCACCGTGCGGATCGACTTGCCGGCATGCATGAGGTCGAAGCCCTCATTGATGCGGTCGAGCGGCAGGGTGTGGGTGATGAGATCGTCGATATTGATCTTCTTGTCCATGTACCAGTCGACGATCTTCGGCACGTCGGTGCGGCCCTTGGCGCCGCCGAAGGCGGTGCCTTTCCAGACGCGGCCGGTGACGAGTTGGAACGGGCGGGTCGAGATCTCCTGACCGGCGCCGGCGACGCCGATGATGATGCTGACGCCCCAGCCCTTATGGCAGCATTCGAGCGCCTGGCGCATCAGCGTGGTGTTGCCGACGCATTCGAAGCTGTAATCGGCGCCGCCCTTGGTCAGCTCGACCAGATGGGGCACGAGGTCGCCCTTGACCTCCTTCGGATTGACGAAGTGGGTCATGCCGAACTTCTCGGCCAGCGATTTGCGGCCCGGATTGATGTCGACGCCGACGATCATGTTGGCACCGACCAGCTTGGCGCCCTGGATCACATTGAGGCCGATGCCACCCAGTCCGAAGATCACCACATTGGCGCCGGGCTCGACGCGCGCGGTGTTGATGACGGCGCCCAGCCCCGTGGTGACGCCACAGCCGATATAGCAGACCTTGTCGAAGGGTGCGTCGGGGCGGATCTTGGCCAGCGCGATCTCCGGCAGCACGGTGAAATTCGCGAAGGTCGAGCAGCCCATATAGTGATGGATCATGGTGCCGCCCATGCGGAAGCGGCTGGTGCCGTCCGGCATCAGGCCCTTGCCCTGGGTGGCGCGGATCGCCTGGCAGAGATTGGTCTTGCCGCTGAGGCAATATTCGCAGTTCCGGCATTCCGGCGTGTAGAGCGGAATGACGTGATCGCCCTTCTTGAGGCCAGACACGCCGGGCCCGACATCGACCACGATGCCCGCCCCCTCATGCCCCAGGATCGCCGGGAACAGCCCCTCCGGGTCGGCGCCGGAGAGCGTGAACTCGTCGGTGTGGCAAATGCCCGTGGCCTTGATCTCGACCAGCACTTCGCCGGCCTTGGGGCCCTCGAGATCGACGGTCTCGATCGAGAGCGGCGCTCCGGCCTTGTGAGCGACGGCGGCGCGAACTTTCATGGGATCCAACCTCTTCTTCAGATGTCACGGAGACGCGGACGCCGCCGGGCCGCCAGCAGAGCGGCGGCCCGGGACGCGCGGTCGTTTCGAGAGAAAACCTACTTCAGTACGCCCGATGCCTTGGCGATATGCGTCGCGATGAAATCCATCAGAGCCGGCGATAGGCAGTCATAGGGCTCGAGCTTGAGCTCCTTCAGCCGCGAGCGGACCGCGCCCATGTTCTCCGGCTTGGCGCCGGATTCGATGATCGAGGACACGAAGGCGGCGAATTCCGGCGGCGACCAGCCCTCTTCCTTGGAGAGCTCGGTATGGACGAAATCGAGCCCATAGAACGGATGCGCCTTGTTCTCGATGCGGCCATACATATGCGTGCCGCAATCCTTGCAGGCGGTGCGTTGGATCGTTGCCTTCGGATCCACGACCTTCAGCTTGTTCTCGTTCTTGGTCGCCTTGACCTTGTCGCGCGGCGCCACCGCCACGACGGCGAACAGTGCCCCCGCGGGCTTCCAGCATTTGGTGCAGCCGCAGGCATGGTTATGCGCGGTCTGCGACGAGATATTCACCTCGACGGGATTGGTCTTGCATTTGCAGGTCAGTGTGCCACCGGCAAAATCCTTCTTGCCGGCCTTCACGCCGCCATCCACCGAAGGATGGATCGCAACTTTCGCCATATCAGGGTCCTTTCCTCTGTCTGTGCGTCAAAGACGTCTGTTGTTTTTTGCATCGGGGACCGCCGGCAGGTCTGGAGCGAGGCGTCTGCCGGCAAGGATCCGACGTTTGGATTTTTGATCTAACCCGGGCCGGAGTATTGCACAGAGCCGGGCGCGATTTGAGCCCGTGCATGAGGTCCATTCGGCGAACGGTTTCCCGGGCCACATCGATCGCCGAGCGCGTTATAATGTATCATTTCGGCGAAGACGGAGAGCCGGTCGGCCCCGCGCCTCAGCCCGCGATGGTGATGCGGTGCATCTCGCGGCGCTGGCCGTGATAGTCGTTGAGCGGCCGGTGCTGGGTGCAGCGATTGTCCCAGAAGGTGACCGTCCCCGGCCCCCAGCGCAGCCGCGTGAGGAATTCGGGCTGCGTCGCATGCTGGAACAGGAATTCCAGCAGCGGCCGGCTTTCCTCGACGGTCATGCCGCTGAAGCGCGTCGTGTAGGTCCGGTTGACGAAGAGCGACTTGCGCTTCGTTTCCGGATGGATGCGGATGACCGGATGCTCGGTCCCCATGGTGACGAAGCCGCCCGGCGTGCCGTTGGCGCCGGCATTCTCCGCCCGCACCTCGCTCTCATGCACCGCCGTGAGGCGCTCGAGCATCGCCTTCATGCCATCGGACAGACTCTCATAGGCGAGATACATGTTGGCGAACAGGGTGTCGCCGCCGGTTGCCGGCGTTTCGATCGCATAAAGGATCGAGCCCAGAACTGGCGTCTCGAGAAAGGTCACGTCGGCATGCCACAGCTCGCCGAAGACCTTACGGTCCTCCTTCTCCTTGACGACGCGCAGCACCTCGGGCTGGCCCGGCAGCGCGCGGGCCGCGGTATAGGCGAAGGTATGGAGCGGCCCGAAGCGCCGCGCGAAGGCGGCATGCTGCTCTGGCGTCAGACGCTGGTCGCGGAACACCACCAGCAGATGATCGAGCAGCGCCGAGCGGATCGCCGCGATGGTCCGGTCTTCGAGATTTTCTGCGAGATCGACGCCAAAGATCTCGGCACCCAAGGCGCCGGTGAGCGGTCTGACATCCATGATCGGCATCTCGTGGCGGTCTGAAAGAAAGCGGGCTGACGAAGCCCGCGGAGGCAGTTTTAGACCACCGAGTACGAGCCCGGCAATGGCGAGTTGGTGCGGTTGGTGGGCGCCACACGTCCCTGCATTCGAATTAATCCGCTACCGGAAGTCAGAAAGGCGGATGGACGATCGCACCCCTCCTGGCGTTCACGTCCCGGCCGAGTGCCGCCGGACCGCTGGCGGCGCTGCGACCGTCATCTAGATCACCACCTTAGCCGCGATGGCGGCGAGCTGCGCGACCGCCTTGGCCAACGCGTCGGCAACTTGAGCCGCTATGGTTGCATATTTCTCGATCTTCTGGAGCGTGCCCAGATCATCCTCGAGGCCCGCATTGATGACTTGCATCTGACGGAGCAGTTGACCGGTTTCGACGGCATTGTCGAGGCGTTGGGCCGTGACGAAAGCGAGGACTCGGAAGCCCTCACGCACTTCCCCCTGGGTCGCCCGCAACTTCTTGCGCTGGTCGATTTCAGCGTCGGTCAGCGGGCGTTTCTTCTTGAATGCCCCGAAATCTATGGTGTCGATTCCGTCCTGGAGCTGCTGCTCCAATGTTGCAAGTTTCAAGCGAGCGGCATTGGCATCTGCGATAACGGCGGCCGCGGTAGGCGCTTTCGCGGCTGCCGGGCTGGATACTCTTCTGGCCATGGTCTACCCCTATGGATTGTTGGACGTGACCGCGCGGAGGTCCTGCAGGATTGTCACGAGCTTCTTCGCCTCGGCCGCGAAGGCCTCGATCCGTGCCAACGCGGTCGCGAAGGTGAGATTCTTGTCTTGAAGGCTGTCCGCCAATGCGTCGTGGGCGGCAGCCATCCGCTGAAATAGTTGCGGAGGAGTCGACACCAGAAGCGCATCATACTTCACCGTGCTTTGCACCAACCGATCGAAATTGGACGCGTTGCTGCCTTCGCGAAATGTGTCGACCGCCTGGGAAACCTCTTCGGCGAGCTCGGACTTCGGAACATCGGAGGCGAATGTCGACGCCGCGGTGAAAAGACCTGCCGCATCGCGGATGACCGGCTTGGCCGCCGCCGTGGCGCGTTGCAGCCCGGACAATTTCACATGTTCGACATACTGGCCGACGATCCAGTTGATGCCCGCACCGACGGGGGTCGCGAACTGTGGAACGGTGGCGGCGCTCCCGCCGCCCGCCGCCGCCACGGTCTCGGCCAGGTTCTGAACGCTCCCGAGCGCGGCGTTGACCTGCGTTTCGACTTTCGTGGCTGTGTCGGCTTCAAGCAGCGCCTTCAAGTTGCCTGCATATTTGTTGATCTGCGCCATTAACAGCGTCATCTGCGCGAGCGGGGGGGCAGGCGGATAGATTTCCTTGGTTCCGTCCTCGGCTTGTATGATCAACCGGCATCGTACCGACAGGGTCAGACATTCTTCGTCATTGGTCTTCACGAAGGCGCGACCGCTGACGACGCTGTTCTTCAAGACCTCACTGTAGGCTTCGGTCACCTGCACATTGAGTTGCGACAATGCCGATTCGGCATCATTGGTGGCGGCAGCGAAATCATTCACCGGCTTGCCATAGTCCACCGTCGAACAGGCGCCAACCAAAAGCGCAATCGCCGCGACCGCAGCCCGGCGACGCCAACAGCTCCATATCGGCTTCATCTTTTTCCCCCTGTCCTCCCTGAAGAGGACACCCGATGTTTCTTTTCGGGATCACCCGCCTGAAACGCCCACCGCTTCGAGGTGATCTTAATCCCATGCGATCATAAGGCGCTCGATCCGAAACGATCGCCACTTTTCGAACACAGCTTCCATAAATGGCTCGTCGAGCCAAAGTCGAGGGGGCTGGAGACTTTGGGAATTCAGTCGGGTACGGCAGACAGTTTGTTGGTTGCCCAGCAAATCCTGCGCCGCCGCCAGCATCGGGCCGGCCTCTTGGTGCCGGCGGCAAAGGATGGGGAGAGGGCGTTCTCAGAAGGTGAGTGTCGCCCGCACTCCCAGGACGAGCGCGTCGTCGATCGTGCCTCCGTTCGGATCGCTGGGATCGGGAACGGAGCCGCCGGGGTGAATGATGTACTGGATGTCCGGCTGCAGCGTGACCGCGGGCGTCAACTGGGCCAGATAATTGACCTCGAGCACGATCTCCTCGTCGCGCACCGGAAAGCTCGGATCGTCGAGGCGGCGCGTATCCTTGTCGAGATGTGCCGCGTCCTGACTGATCTGGGCATAGGCGACGCCGAAGGTCAGCTTATCCTGGTCGCGGGTCGGGATTAGTCCAGTCACGCCGAGACCGCCATCGACATAGAACGAGATCGGGTTGCGGTCCGCGGGCGAGGCGCCGAGACGCAGAAAGCCATTGAGGGTTTGACTCTTGTCGTCACTGCGCCAGAGGGTCTGGTCGACCAGCCCATAGATCCCGCCATTTCCCTCGTGGTTCTCCGGCGCGACCGCCGTGCCCGACGCCAGCGACACCTTGTTGCCCGCAGCATCGGTCCCGAAGCGCTCGTCGGCGAAGGAGGCATCCTGATACCAGATGCCCAGCTTATAGACGCCGGGAAGACCCGTGGCCTGATCGCCCTGATTGATCGCGTATTGGGCCTCGCCGATCCAGAAGCTGCCGCCGCTGAAACTGAAGGTCGTGCCGTAACTGTTGCAGAGCTGAGGATTGCCCGAGCAGCTATCGCCCGCCGGATCGCCGCTGAAGACCGCGGCGAGCAAGGAGAGCTCCGGCGTCGGATTCACCTGGACACGAATTCCCGGGGTCGCCAAAGGATATTCGGGGCCGCCATTCGGCAGGTTGAGAGCCAGGACATCCGCGAACCCAAACGTGCTGTTGAGCAGGTTCGCCGCGGTCGGGCTGATCATGAACTCGTCATCGGCCGCGAGCTGGCCGGCGCGAATGGAGAGTGCGTCGTCGAACAGGCTCTGCTGCAGCCAAAGCGTGAACAATCTCGTCGACGGATGTGCCTCGGTCGAGCTGGGATCGCTGAGCGCGCCGCTGCGAGCGCCGATGCCTCCGCCGGTCCGTTGAATCTGATAGCCGGTCACATGGAAGAACGCGCCTTCCCAGCTCATCAGCTTGTCGAGATCCACATCGAGCGACAATTGCAGCCGCCCTTGATAGACAAAGCCATCCTCCACGCCGCCCGAGACAGCGCCCATCGTCTCGGCGATATAATCGAGGGTGATGTCGAAGCCCTGATTCTGCAGCTCGGTGCGAACGCCGCCCCAGTCGCCCGTCAGCTTGTCACGCTGCAGCATATCGTCGGCGGCCGCCGGTTGACTGGCCGCGATCGCTGCCATAGCGGCAAACGTAGCGGCCCGAAGGACGGCAGGCAGCGCGATCATAACTCGCTCCTCCTACCCCAGATGGCAGACCCGACATTGGATTTTGCGGGAAGCCCCGTCGGCAACGCGGCGTAGGGCCACCTCCGCCGATGGATTCCTTACTTCGCCGAGGCCGAAATTCGCGGTTTCAGCAGGTCCTCCACGCCGATGCGGCGGAAGAGCTCGGCCCTGACGCGATCGGCCATCGCATTGACGATGCCGGCGCCGTCGTCGGACGGATCGATCGTGGTGCGGAACGGACGCCTGCCGAACGGCATCGCCACCACATCGGCGATGACCCGTCCCACGGCCTCGGCATCGGCGTCTGGCGGCTCGAGGCTGGCGAGGCCCTTCTGCATGGCCTCGGGCACGCCTTGGTAGGGGCCGTTCCGATATTGCGCCGCCACCGCATTGTCGGCGGGGCGGCCCGAATGGGCATAGTGATTGGTGCCGCGGGTGAAGGAGCCCGGCACGATGATCGTCGTTTCGATACCCCACCGGGTCAGCTCTCCGGCATAGGAGACGGCAAGCGAATCCATCGCCGCCTTCGCCGCGAAATAGGGCCCCAGGAAGGGTGGCGTGCCGCCCCTTGTGCTGCTGCTCGACACCCAGACGAGGAGGCCTTGGCCCTGCTTTCGCAGCTGCGGCAAGGCCGCGCGATTCACCCGCTGCGTGCCGAGGACGTTGATATCGTACAGCTCGGCATATTGTTCAGGCGTGAAGGCCTCGGCAGGCCCGAGGACCATATGGCCGGCATTGTGCACGATCACGTCGAGCCGGCCGTTATCTGCGACGATCCGGGCAATGGCGGCATCGGCCGACTCTTGCGACAGCACGTCGAGCTCGACGGTGCGCAGCTCGACCTTATGCTCAGCAGCGTAGGCTGCGGCTTCCCTGACTTGAGCCGCGTTGCGCCCCGCCGTCTCGCGCATGCTCGCATAGACGACGTCGCCCCTCTTGGCGAGTTCCCGTGCCGCCAGCGCGCCGAAGCCGCTCGAGGCGCCGGTGACGAGGATAACCTTCTGCATAGCCGATACTCCTGGTCGGATTGGGGACAAGGCAGGCCGCCGGTCTGCGCTCAGGCGAAGCCGCCATTGGCACGGAGCACCTGGGCGCTCACCCAACCGCCATCGGGGCCGGCCAGGAACGAGACCACGTCGGCGATGTCTTCGGGCTGGCCGAGCCGCTCGAGCGGAGCGAGCTTGCGGAACTGATCGACCTGCGCCTCGGTCTTTCCCTTGAGGAACAGCTCGGTTGCCACCGGGCCGGGCGCCACCGCGTTGACGGTGATCTCGCGGCCGCGCAGCTCGTTGGCGAGCACCGGAACCAGACCCTCCACGCCCGCCTTGGAAGCGATATAGGCCCCATAACCGGGAAAGGATTTGGCGAGCACGCTGCTCGAGAAGGCGATGATGCGGCCGCCCTTGGCGACATGCTTCGCGGCCTGGTTCATCACGATGTAGTTGCCGCGCAGATTGATCGAAATCACCTTGTCAAACATCTCCAGATTGCCGTCGGCGATCGGCCCCAGCGGCATGATGCCGGCACAGTTCACCACCACGTCGATCCGGCCGAAGGCGTCGATCGCCGCCTTGAACAGGCCTTCCACGTCCTCGGCCTTCGATACATCGCCCCGGATCGCCGTGGCGCGTCCGCGATCCGCCTTGATTTTCGCAACGGTTTCGTCGGCCTTGGCCGGATTGCCGGCATAGTTGAGGGCCACTGCAAATCCATCGCGAGCGAGCCGCAGGGCGACCGCGCCGCCGATGCCTCCCGAGGCGCCAGTGACGATGGCGACCTTTCCTTCAGCGTCCGTCATCGATGCTCTTCCTCAAGTTGAAGCGCCCCTCGCGGGGCGCTCATTTTTTAGCCCGATCGGGTCGCGGCGGCGGCTTTTTCAGAGCCCCAGCTCGGACAGGCCTGGATGGTTGGCGACGCGGGGACCGGGGGGCCAGAAATAGCGGCGGTCGGCCTCCGCGATCGGCAGATCGTTGATGCAGGCCAGACGCCGGCGCATCAGGCCGTCGTCCCCGAACTCCCAGTTCTCATTGCCATAGGAACGGAACCAGTTGCCCGCATCGTCATGCCATTCATAGGCGAAGCGGACGGCGATCCGATTTTCGGTAAAGGCCCAGAGCTCCTTGATCAGCCGGTAATCGAGCTCCCGGGCCCATTTCCGGCCTAGGAATTCCACGATGGCGGGCCGCCCATTGATGAACTCGGCGCGGTTTCGCCACATGCTGTCGACCGAATAGCCGAGCGAGACGAGCTGCGGATCGCGGCTGTTCCAGGCGTCTTCGGCGAGGCGGACTTTTCGCGCCGCGGTCTCGGCGGTGAAAGGGGGGAGCGGCGGTCTGGCATAGGACATGGAGATCTCCGATTGCTGGAGCGGGGACGCAGGACCGACATGCGCGGGCCCACCGACAGCGCCGGACGTCGGGCCGCAAATCCCGCCAGAAAAGCCTTACGCCATGACCTGGAATAGCTCTAGTGAGACCGCGTGAATCCAGGTGAAAGGTTGCGAACCCGCCGCCCGAATGCCCCGGCCGGTTCATGGAAATCCCTGTCGACACAGTTCCTAAGCGGCATCGAAGCGATCTGCCGGGCGGCCGCAGGGGAGGACGGAAATCCGGCGCTTTCGCCTACCGGGCTATTCGCAAAACCCTTATGCTCGCCCCGGTCTGGCGTCAGCGAGGATAAGATCTTTCGTGACGGAGCTTTCCGGATACGATTTCGAAACATTGCGGGAAGGCCGCGAGTTCGTCCTCTATCGGGGCCGGCAGCGCGTCGATGCTGCATCGATCCTGGTCCTGGCACCGGTTCTCACACAACAGGCGCCGTTGAGCCTCGCGCGGCTCGAGCATGAATATTCGCTGGCCGACAAACTCGATCCCGCCTGGGCCGCGCGTCCGCTTGCCCTCGTCCGCCATGAGGGCCGCCCGATGCTGGTGCTTCAGGACCCCGGCGGCAATCCCCTGAACGGCGCCCGCGGGCGCCCGCTGGAGCTGACCCGCTTCCTGAAGGTGGCGATCGCGCTCGCGGCCGCCCTGCGCCAGGTCCATCAACGCGGCCTCATCCACAAGGACATCAAGCCGACGCATCTGCTGGTCGATCCTTCGGGCAATGTCTGGCTCACGGGTTTCGGCATCGCATCGCTGCTGCCGCGCGAACGCCAGGCCCCCGCTCCGCCGGAGATCATCGCCGGAACCTTCGCCTATATGGCACCCGAGCAGACGGGTCGCATGAACCGGTCGATCGATGCCCGCAGCGACCTCTATTCCCTCGGCGTCACGCTCTATGAATTGCTCACGGGCGTCCTGCCCTTCACGGCATCCGATCCGATGGAATGGGTCCATTGCCATATCGCCCGCCAGCCGACGCCGCCGGGCGAGCGCATCCAGGGCCTTCCCGATCCCATCGGCGCGATCATCCTGAAGCTTCTCGCCAAGACCGCCGAGGACCGCTATCAGACCGCCGCCGGCGTCGAAGCCGATCTTCGGCTATGCCTCGGCGGATGGGAGACGCATCACCGCATCGATCCGTTCCGCCTGGCCGTGCGGGATGCGCCGGACCGGCTTTTGATTCCGGAAAAGCTCTATGGGCGCGAAGCCGAGATCGAAACCCTCATCTCCGCCTTCGATCGCGTCGTCGCCCACGGCACAACCGAGCTCCTGCTGGTGTCCGGCTATGCCGGCATCGGCAAGTCCTCGATCGTCAATGAACTCCACAAGGCCCTGGTCCCCTCGCGCGGGCTCTTCGCCGCCGGCAAGTTCGACCAGTATAAGCGCAACATCCCCTACGCCACGCTGGCCCAGGCGTTCCAAAGCCTGATCCGCCAGCTGCTCAGCAAGAACGATGCGGAGCTGGGCCGCTGGCGCGACGCCCTGCTCGAGGCGCTCGGCCCCAACGGCCAGCTCATGGTCAACCTGATCCCGGAGCTGATTCACGTCATCGGCGACCAGCCGCCGGTTCCGGAGCTCCCGCCGCGCGATGCGCAGAGCCGGTTCCAGCAGGTGTTCCGGCGCTTCCTGGCGGTGTTCGCCCGGCCGGAGCATCCCCTCGCCCTGTTCCTCGACGATCTGCAATGGATGGACATGGCGACGCTCGAGCTGCTCGAGCGTCTCACCACCGATCCGGAGGTGAGACATCTCCTGTTGGTCTGCGCCTATCGCGACAATGAGGTTGGCCCCGCCCATCCGCTCATGCGAGCGCTGGAGGCGATTCGCGGGACCGCCGCCAACGTGAAACAGATCGTGCTGGCGCCGCTCCTGCCGAGCGATGTGCGGCGCCTGGTCGCCGACGCCTTGCATACCGACCAGGGGAAGGTCCAGCCCCTGGCCGAGCTGGTGTTCGAAAAGACCGGCGGCAATCCCTTCTTTGCGATCCAGTTCGTCACCGCCTTGGCGGAGGAAAGCCTGCTCTCGTTCAATCCCGACGCCGCGGTGTGGCATTGGGACATGAACCGGATCCGTGCCAAGCGCATCACTGCCAATGTGGCAGAGCTCATGGCGGGAAAACTCAATCGCCTCCCGACCGTCGCCCTCAACGTCCTGCAACAGCTGGCCTGCCTGGGCAACAATGCGCGGGCCTCCACCTTGACGATGCTGCTCGGAATGCCCGAGGACGCGATCCGCGCGGCGCTCTGGGAGGCGGTGCGAACCGGGCTCGTTCTCCGCCCGGAGCGGGGCGCCTACTCCTTCCTCCATGACCGGGTCCAGGAAGCGGCCTATGCGCTGATCCCCGAGACCGAGCGGGCGGCGGTCCATCTCCGGATCGGCCGCGTGCTTGCGGCGCAGACCGCGCCCGAGGAACTCGAGGAGAATATCTTCGAGATCGTCAATCAGCTCGACCGCGGCGCGGCGCTGATCCATTCGCTGGAAGAGCGCAGGCAAGTCGCCGAGCTCAATCTCATGGCCGGCAAGCGCGCCAAGGCTTCGGCCGCCTATGCGTCGGCCCTGAGCTACTTCGCCGCCGGTAGTTCGCTGCTGGCCGGGGATAGCTGGGCACTCCAATACCGCCTGATGTTCGAGCTGGAGCGCCACCGCGCCGAGTGCGAGTTCCTGACCGGGGATCTGCCCGCCGCGGAGGAACGTCTTTCCGCCCTGTCGGGCCGGGTGGTGGATCTCGTCGACAGGGCGGTCGTCGCAAGGCTGCGCTTGACCCTCTACACCACCCTCGATCGGACCGACCGCGGCGTCGAGGTCGGCCTCGAATACCTGCGCCATGTCGGTATCGAGCTCTCCCCGCATCCGCCCGACGGCGACGTCGATCGAGAATTCGAGCGAATGCGACAGCGGCTCGGCGACCGCTCGATCGAGCAATTGCTCGATCTGCCGCTGATGAGCGACGCCAACTGGCTCGCCACCATGGATGTTCTTACGGAGCTGCTGCCGCCGGCGCGCTTCACCGACAACAATCTCCATGATCTCACTCTCCTGCGGATGACGAATCTGAGCCTGGAGCACGGCAATTGCGACGCCTCCTGCCACGCCTATGCCGTCCTCAACATCGTCCTGGGCCTTCGGCTGGGCGACTACCAGACGGGCTTCCGCTTCGGCCAGCTCGGCCGCGATCTGGTCGATAAGCGCGGTCTCGAGCGCTTCAAGGCCCGGGTCTATATGGCGCTGGGGGCCATCACCATCCCCTGGACCATGCATGTCCTCTCTGGTCGCGTGCTGATCAAGCATGCCTTCGACATCGCCAATGCGATGGGCGACCTGACCTACGCCGTCTATAGCTTCAAGAATCTGGTCACGAACCTGCTGATCTCGGGAGAGTCGCTCCAGGAGGTCCAGCAGGAGGCCGAGCAGGCCCTGGCCTTCGCCCGGAAAGCGCGGTTCGGCCTGTATATCGATGTTTTCATCGACCAGCTCATGCTGATCCGCGAGCTCCGTGGGCTCGAGCCCGATATCTTCCGCCCCGCGGATTCGGAGCCGGACGATCGCTGGTTCGAGAAGCATCTCGACGAAGGCGGCAGGCGCCTGGCGCTCGCCGCATCCTGGTATTGGATCCACCGGATGCAGGCGCGCTTTCTAGCGCAAGACTACAGCGGCAGCGTCGCGGCGGCAGCGAAAGCCCACGATCTGCTCTGGGCGACAAGGTCGCATCTGGAGATTGCGGAGTATCATTTCTACGGCGCGCTCACGCGCGCGGCGGCCTGCGATTCGGCCAGCGGCGAGCTGCGGGATCGCCATATGAACCTGCTCCTCACGCACCACCATCAGATTGCGATCTGGGCCAAGAGCTGCCCGGCGAATTTCGCGAACCGCGCCGCCCTGGTCGGCGCCGAGATCGCGCGACTGGAGGGCCGGGAGCTGGACGCGATGCGCCTCTATGAGGAGGCGATCCAGCTGGCCCGGCAATATGGCTTCACCCAGAACGAGGGAATCGCCAACGAGCTCGCTTCCCGCTTTTACCGGGCCCGCGGCTTCCAGACGAGCGCCGATGCCTATCTCCTGGCCGCCCGTGCCTGCTATCTCCGCTGGGGAGCCGACGGCAAGGTCCGTCTTCTGGACAGGAACCATCCCCAGTTGCGGCCGGATCTGGCGTCGTCGCGGCCCGAGAGCACGATCGGCACGACGGTCGAGCGTCTGGATCTCGCGACCATGGTCAAGGTATCGCAAGCGGTCTCGAGCGAAATCGACCTGCCCAAGCTCATCGACACCTTCATGGTGCTGGCGCTCGAGCAGGCCGGCGCCGACCGCGCCCTGCTGATCCTGTCGCGAGGCGAGGAGCTGCGGATCGTGGCGGAAGGAACCACCATTCGCGATAGCGTCGAGGTCCATCTCCGGCAGGCACCCGTGGCGCCCGAGGAGCTTCCCGAATCGGTGCTGCGCTATGTCGTGCGCACCCGGGACAGCCTGTTGCTCGACGACGCCTCGAACCGGAATCCGTTCTCGGGCGACAAATATATCCGGCGCAACCGCAGCCGGTCGATTCTCTGCCTGCCTCTCATCAAGCAGGCCAAATTGACCGGCATCCTCTATCTCGAGAACCGTCTCACCTCGCACGTGTTCACGCCGGCGCGGATCGCCGTGCTGAGGCTGCTGGCCTCCCAGGCGGCGATTTCGCTCGAGAATGCCCGCCTCTTCGCCGATCTGCAGCATGCGGAGGCTTATCTCGCGGAATCCCAGCGCCTCGCCCATATGGGCAGCTTCGCCTTCAACAGCTCGCGCTCGAAGCTGTTCTGGTCGGAGGAAATCTATCGCATCTACGAAATCGATCGCGAGACCGCGCCGTCGTTCGAGGTCGGTCGCCAGCGAACCCATCCGGATGAGGTATCCCTGGTCGAGAAGATCGTGGAGCGGGTCATCCAGGAGGGCATGAACTACGACATCGATCATCGATTGAAGATGCCGGACGGCTCGGTGAAGCACCTCCATGTCGTGGTTCATGCAGAGAAGGATGCGGCGGGGGAAACCGAATATGTCGGAACGGTCATGGATGTGACCGCCTCGATCCAGGCGCAGGAACGACTGCGGGCCTCGCTCCAAGAGAAGGAGGCGCTGCTGAAGGAGGTCCATCATCGGGTCAAGAACAATCTGCAGCTGATCAGCAGCCTGCTCAATCTCCAGGCTTCCCGGATCGACGATCCATCGGTCGCGGAGCTGTTCTCCGAGAGTCGCAACCGGGTTCGCTCCATGGCCCTGGTTCATGAGAATCTCTATCGTGCCGGCAATTTCGCCCGGATCCCCATGCGCACCCATGTGCAGAATCTCTGCGCCCACCTGACCCGGGCCTATGGGCTGCACAGCCGGCATATCGATCTGACGACCGATATCGACGAGGTCGAGCTGGGTCTGGACCAGGCCATTGCCACCGGTCTGATCATCAACGAGCTCGTCTCCAACGCGCTGAAGCACGCTTTCCCCGACGAGCGGCCCGGGCGGATCCGGGTCGAGCTGAAGCTGCTCGCCGCGGGGCGATGCAGGTTGTCCGTCATCGATAACGGCATCGGGCTGCCTTCCGATCGGAACACCGAGCAGGCCGATACCGTCGGCCTGCAGCTTGTCTATGATCTGATGCAGCAGCTTCATGCTGCTCTCGACCTGCAGCGGGACGGCGGCACCACCTTCGCCATCGTTTTCGACGCGGATACGGGAACGGAGACCAGCCGATGACGCCCGCCAAGATCCTGGTCGTCGAGGATGACCGGGTGGTCGCCAGGGACATCCAGCAGCAATTGAACCGGATCGGGCACACGGTCGTCGGCATGATCGCCCGTGGCGAGGATGCCCCGCCGCTGGCGTTGAAGACCCGGCCCGACCTCGTCCTGATGGACATCCGGCTCGAGGGCGAGGTCGACGGCATCGATGCCGCCCAGCAGATCCGTGAGCAATGCCATATTCCGGTGGTCTTCCTGACGGCCTATGCCGACGACGAGACCGTCCAGCGCGCGAGCCTCACGGAGCCCTTCGGCTACCTGCTCAAGCCGTTCGAGGATTCCCAGCTGCGAACGGTCATCGAGATGGCCCTGTTCAAGCATGCGGCCGAGCGCAAGCTGCGGGAAAGCGAGCGCCGGTTCGTGACCACCCTCTCCAGCATCGGGGATGCCGTCATCGCCACCGACAACACGGCCCGGGTCACCTTCATGAATCCGATGGCCGAGACCCTGACGGGGTGGCCTCAGCGCGACGCGATCGGGCATCAGCTCGCCGAGGTCTTCCGCATCGTCAATGAGGAGACCGGCATCACGGTCGAGGATCCCGCCGCCAAGGTGTTGCGCCTCGGGACCGTGGTCGGGCTGGCCAATCATACCATCCTGCTCGCCCGCGACGGCTGCAAGGTGCCAATCGACGATTGCGGCTCGCCGATCATCGACGACAAGGGCGACATCACCGGCGCCGTCCTGGTCTTTCGCGACATCACCGAACGCCGGCTGGTGGAGGAAGCCTTGCGCCGGGCCCATACCAACCTGATGCATGGCGCCCGGCTGATGACCATGGGCGAGCTCGCGGCCTCGATCGCCCATGAGGTGAACCAGCCCCTCATGGCGATCGTCACCAATGCCGAGGCCTGCCTGCTCTGGCTGGCGAAGGAAAAGCCGAACCTGGATGAGGCGCGAGAGGCAGCGGAGCGGATCGTCAGGAATGGCCATCACGCCGGCGATGTCGTCAAGACGATCCGCGCCCTCGCCCGAAAGTCCGCTCCCGAGATGATGCTGCTCGACGTCAACGGCATCGTCGAGGAGATGCTGGATCTGATGCGGGCGGAGCTGCGCCGGAACGACGTCGTGCTGGAGCACGATCTGTCCTCCGCCCTCGAGCCGATCATGGGCGACCGGGTCCAGCTGCAGCAGGTCGTGGTGAACATGGTGATGAACGGCATCGAGGCGATGGCTTCGGTCACCGACAGGCCGCGGCGACTGCGCGTGACGACCGAGCGTGCCGAGGATGGTTTCCTGCAGGTGGCGGTCGCGGATTGGGGCACGGGCCTCGACCCGACCCGGATGAGCCGCATTTTCGAGCCGTTCTACACCACCAAACCCGAAGGCATGGGCATGGGGCTGTCGATCTGCCGATCGATCGTCGAAACCCATGGCGGCCGCCTGTGGGCCGCCGCCCACGCACCTCACGGCTCCATTTTTCGATTCACCCTGCCAACAGCCACTGGAAGGGGCCTCGATTGACGGCATCGCATGAGACAAAATCACCGACCGTCTTCGTCATCGATGATGACCAGGACATCCGCGAAGCGCTGCAGAGCCTGCTGCGGTCGGTAGGCCTGCGAGTCGAGCTGTTCGCCTCGGTCCAGGAGTTCATCGACCGGGCCAGCCCGGACGGTCATGGCTGCCTGGTTCTCGATGTCAGGCTACCGGGACGCAGCGGGCTCGATTTCCACGACGATCTCATCAAGGAGAGCATGCATCTGCCGGTCGTCTTCATCAGCGGTCACGCCGACATTCCGATGTCGGTCCGGGCGATGAAGGCGGGTGCCGTGGAGTTCCTCACCAAGCCGGTTCGCCATCAGGACCTGCTGGATGCGATCTATCTGGCAATCGAGCGGGACCAGGCGCGACGGGACGGCGAGCGTTCCGTGGCGGGACTCCATGCCGGCTTCGAGAGCCTGACACCGCGCGAGCGCGAGGTCCTGGCCCTGGTCGCGGCCGGCCTGCTCAACAAGCAGATCGCCGCGCAGATCGGCATCAGCGAGGCGACGGTCAAGCTGCACCGGGGCCAGGTGATGCGGAAGATGCAAGCCCGCACGCTGGCCGACCTGATCAGAATGGCCGACAAACTCGAACTCTCCCGGCCCAAGACCTAGAACAACCTCGCCGCTTCCCCGTCCCTGCCCGCGAGCGTTCCCGGCGAAGGTCGAGGCCGCTCCCTCCGTCATGACAACAGGACCGCGCGGTGCCGGATCCCTAGGGATGCCGGCGGCGGCGGCGGCCCTTCCATGCCCCCTCATGGCGACGGCGCTTTGTCGATAGGGGCGGAAAGCAACAAAACCGGAGCGTTCGATGCAAGGCCGACAGGGGGCGTCCTGCTATTTCTCAGGCCATAAACCGCTCACGCGACGAAACCGAGCCGTCCCGTCCGGATGGCACCTGCCGGTGACGACTGCCCGCGAAGCGCGGAAGGCGCATAAGCCAAGTCGGAAGGAGGTTCCGCCCGTGTTGATCCAGAATCTCGCAGATCTGCCGCTCCCGACCCAGCCCACGCGCAGCTGGAGCGCGCCCGCGAGCGAGGCGCCCGAAACCAGCGACGATCCGTCGATCATCCGGTTTCGGCATTATTGCGCCTTGCCGCGCGCGCGCCAGCTTCTGGCTCTTGGCCAGCCCCTGGAGATCGGGAGCCGGGCCTTCGATCTCCTGATCGTGCTGCTGGAGTCCCGCGGCACGCTCGTCACCAAGAAAGAGATCGTGAAACGCGTCTGGCCATCGACCCTGGTCGAAGACAGCAATCTGCGGGTCCAGATGACGGCCCTGCGCAAGGTGCTGGGCAAGGACGGCGACATCATCAAGACCGTGCCGGGCCGCGGCTACATGTTCGCCGCAGAGACCGTCCAGGAGCCTCTGGCCTCCCTGTCCTCCGAGCCGTCCGTCCGCGAGCCGCCAACCGTGGCCGTCATCGACGACGACCGCAATGTCCGCGAGGCCCTCCACAGCCTGCTGCGGTCCGAGGGTTTGCGGGTCGAGCTGTTCGGGTCGATTCCAGAGTTCCTCGACAATATCCGTTCCGCCCTGCCCGATTGCGTCGTGCTCGACGTCTGGCTGCCGGGGCAAAGCGGGCTGGATTTTCACGAGGACCTGGTCAGGGCAAAACTGCGTCTCCCCGTCGTCTTCATCAGCGGCCATGCCGATGTGCCGATGTCGGTCCGGGCCATGAAAAGCGGCGCCGTGGAGTTCCTGACGAAACCCATCCGTCGTCGGGATCTGCTGCGGGCGGTCCGACAGGCGATTGCGCTGTCCTCCACCGCTCCCTTCTGACATGGCGGACCGCCACGCCGCGGTCAGCTGCCGCCTCCCACCAGATAGCCACCACCAGACTCGACGTTAGGAACCGAACTTGGCTCAGGAAAAGGCAATCCGTCGATATCGTGCCGCTGCCTGAGGCCGAACCAAGCGCCCCCGAGCTTTGCAACGATTTGCCGCGATTCACCGGAACTAACTCTGCCCCTCGCCCGGGGCGGGGTAGAAATTCGGGATGGGGAATGATCGGCAGGAGGGGAACTCGGCGCCACCGCAGCGATACCGCGACAAGGTGGAATGGGAGAAGGTTCATGGACGGAGCTTTCGCAGATCCACAGTCGGTTCTGCTGGCTGGTGCGGCCCCCGAAGAAGGCCCTCCGGAGATGCGCTGGCCGGCCGGATTCTCGCCCGGACAGACCGACCTTTACGCGCGCAATGAGGTTTTCATCGATGCCACGGGCACCACGGTCTGGTGGCATCTGGTCGCCGCGCAGAAATGGCCTTCCTGGTACCCGAACTCGCACGAGCTGCGAATCGCCGGCGACCGGACCGGCATGTTGCAACCGGACAGCCGCTTCGAGTTCTTCACCTTCGGCCTGCATATCGACGCCCGGATGGCGGAGTTCGCCCCGGAGAGCCGCCTGGGCTGGTTCGGCAAGGGCGATGGGCTCGAGGCATTCCATCGCTGGCGCCTGGTCCGCGTCCCGAAGGGCTGCCAGGTCGTCACGGAATGGACGGCAAAGGGCCCCAGAGCCATGGCGATGGGCAAGCGCGACCCCGACGCCATCCGCAAGGGCCACGATCTGTGGCTGAGAAACCTGAAGACGATTTCCGAGACATAGCGGTTCCGCGGGACCTCCCCCATCGCCGCCGAAACCAGCGAAAGCCTCTCCTGATAAACCCGATGAGGAACCTGCCGTGAGAGACGCTGAGAACGACAGAGTGGCCATCGTGACCGGGGCTTCGCGCGGCATCGGGGCCGCGGTGGCGGAGCGGCTGGCGGAGGAGGGCTTCACCGTCATCGTCGGCTATTCGGGCGATGCCGCGGCAGCCGAGGCGCTGGCCCGCCAGATCGAGACCAGGGGCGGCCGGGCGCGGGCGGCCAAGGCCGATATGAGCGACCCCGATTCCGTCCGTGGCCTGTTCGGCGATGCCGAGGCGAGATATGGCGGCGTCGATCTGCTGATCAACAATGCCGGCATCATGACCCTGTCCAACATCGTCGACACCGACGAGCTGACCTTCGAGCGCCTCGTGAACGGGAATCTCAGAGGCCTCTTCAACAGCCTGCGGGAATCCGCCAACCGGCTGCGCGACGGCGGCCGCTTCATCTATTTCTCCGCCGGCGTCGTCGGCCTGCTTCAGCCGACCTATGGCGTCTATGGCGCCACCAAGGCGGCGGTCGAGGCGATGACGAACATCCTCGCCAAGGAACTTCGCGGCGGCGCCTTCGGCATCGATGCCAATTCCTTCACAGCCGATCCATCGCACTGGCGCAAACCCCAGCCCTTCTCGAACCGAATGGCGGAGCTCACGCCGGGTGAGGAGCTTCGGCAGCCGGACGATATCGCGGGCGCCGTCGCGGTCCTCGCCCGCTGCAACGGCGGCTGGACCAAGGATCGAACCTGCCGGCAGGGCGTCGGCGCCGCTTAAGCGAAAGTCTCGCGCCTCCGGCCTCGCGGCGGCTGGACCGGCGCCAGTTTGCCGACATCTCGGAACGCTGCGCGATAATGTTCGACGGAATTCGTGACGTTCCAGCCGAACACGACCACGAAGTCCCCCGGCTCCGCCGCGGCGGCAATGATCGTCGCGGCCTCGCTGCCCGACGCCGCCATCAGGATCGAACCGGCGCCGGCCGCAGCCAGACCGTTCGACAGCCGCGCCGCGATCTCCCCAGGCGGCTTGCCGCGCCGGTATTTGTCATGCTCGTAGCAGACGAATTGATCGAAATGGCCCGCCAGGATCGCGGCGCATTCCTCGAAATGCGAATCCGGCCGATTTCCCGGCGCCATCACGGCGCAGAAGCGCCGGCCGGCCGGCGCCAGCGCTTCAATGACGGAC